>JAOHSH010000009.1 GCA_028122555.1 Methylophilaceae bacterium | reverse complement strand
TTATTGTTTTCAAACTCGGCTATAGCAGCAACATATATTCTAAAGATTGATGGGTCAAGCACTGTTTATCCAATTACAGAAGCAGTTGCGGAAGAGTTTCAAATAGAAACTGGTATCAAGGTAACAGTTGGAGTTTCTGGAACTGGGGGTGGCTTCAAGAAATTCTGTCGTGGTGATACTGTTATTTCTAACGCATCACGCCCAATTAAACCAAATGAAATTAAGAAGTGTAAAGAAGCTGGTATTGATTTTATTGAGATTCCTATTGCTTTTGACGCAATTACAATTGTTGTTAATAAAAGAAATGACTGGGCAAAAGAAATGACCCCAGCAGAGCTTAAAAAAGCATGGGAACCATTAGCACAAAGTAAAATTACGAAATGGAGCCAGGTTAGGGATAGTTGGCCTGATGCCCCATTAAAACTTTATGGGCCTGGAGCTGATTCAGGTACTTTTGATTACTTTACTGAATCTATTGTAGGGGAAAGTAAAGCAATTAGAGGAGACTTTACTGCTTCAGAAGATGATAACGTTTTAGTTCAAGGTGTATCTGGTGATAAAGGAGGTCTTGGTTATTTTGGCTTAGCTTATTTCAATGAAAATAAAAATAAATTAGATGCGGTAGCAATTAAAAATGGTAAGGGAAAATTTATAGTGCCTTCATTAAAAACTGTAATGGATGGTTCGTATAATCCATTATCCAGACCTTTATTTATATATTTAAATGCTTCAAAAGCAGCATTTGACCCGAACGTTAAAAAATTCATAGATTTTTATTTAAAACATGCTGCAGTTTTATCTACAGAAGTTGGCTATATACCATTTAGTAAATCTGAGTATGCTGCAATTACAAATCACTACAAAACACTCAAAACTGGGACAGCTTTCAAAAAGCCAGCTATTGGTTTATCAGTCCAGCAAATGTTAGATTTATCATCATCCAATCAATAGAAAAGATGAGAAAAAAGCAGTGGAAACACTGCTTTTTTTTATTAAAAAACTATTTGTAATTTATAGAATTATACGTATCATTTATTGAGTCCCTTTTATGAAAAATATAACACCCAAATTAAATGAATCCCGAAAATGATTTAATTATCAGCCAAAGATTAGCCAAAAACTTTCAAAGAAACTTCAGAGAAAGGCTCATTGAATTTGGTTTATTATGCTCCGGGCTTATAGCAATATTTATCACTTTGGCAATTGTCTATGTTCTAGTATCAGAAGCCATTCCTTTTTTTCAATATGTCAGCATAATCGATTTTTTAACCGATACTGTATGGACGCCGAACTACTCAATTAAACATTATGGAATTTTACCTCTAATATCTGGAACGCTAACAACAACTGGAATAGCCCTGATTGTTGCAGTCCCACTTGGTACAATTACTGCAATCTACTTATCTGAATTTGCATCTCATAAAGTAAGAGAAATAATTAAGCCAATACTTGAATTACTTGTTGGTGTCCCTACTGTTGTATTTGGTTACTTTGCACTGATGTTAGTTACGCCAATGTTACAAAAAATATATCCTGATTTAACAACTTTTAATATGTTAGGCCCTGGAATTGTTATGGGAATAATGATTGTTCCCTATATTGCATCTGTAGCTGAAGACTCTATGAGAGCCGTGCCAATGTCGATGAGGGAAGGAGCATATGCTATGGGTGCTACAAGATTTCAAACAGCAATAAGAGTTATAACACCTGCGGCTATTTCTGGAATTGTTGCAGCATATATTTTAGCAATTAGCCGCGCTGTAGGTGAAACGATGATCGTAGCAATTGCTGCTGGACAACAGCCAAATTTTACATTTAATCCTGTTGAAAGTGCCGCTACTATTACGTCCTACATAGTCTCGGTTGCATTAGGGGATTTAGAACATGGTGGTATTGGGTATCAAAGTATCTTTGCTGCAGGATTGACTTTATTAATAATGACTTTGCTAATTAATATTTTAGGACATGCAGTACGTAAAAAGTATGCGGAGCGTTATTAAATAAATGGCTATTCAAAATAAAGCAGCTGCCAATAAGAATCTAGATTCAATCCGAAAAACGATTGCTAATCATAAACGACATGATTTTATTTTTGCCAGTTTAGGGACACTTGTAATCGCATCACTTACTATTACACTTCTAATTTTATTTCTTGATCTGGTAATTGATGGCTACCCAAGATTTAATTTAGATTTCTTTTCAAATTTTCCTTCTAGGCGTGCAGCCCGAGCAGGTATATTATCAGCCTGGATTGGTTCTTCATTGGTGCTTTTAGTTACTTTTTTTGTTGCAGTTCCTTTAGGAATTACCTCAGGTGTTTATCTTGAAGAGTATGCTAAAAAAAACTGGTTTTCTGACTTAATAGAAATTAATGTTTCTAATTTAGCTGGTGTACCTTCAATTATTTATGGGTTGTTGGCTTTAGGATTATTTGTTTACAGCTTTGGATTAGGTCAAAGTATTTTAACTGCAGGTCTTACCTTAGCACTTCTTATGCTTCCTATAGTAATTGTCTCAACAAGAGAGGCTATTAGAGCAATACCTGTCCATATTCGGGAAGCTGCTTATGCAGTCGGAGCGACAAAATGGCAAGTTTGTCATAATCATGTAATCCCATATTCTTATGGAGGAATTTTGACTGGTGTAATTATTGGTATGGCCAGAGCTATTGGAGAAACCGCACCAGTTATTACGATTGGAGCTCTTACATTTATTGCATTCTTACCGCCAAGTCCTATTGGTCTAGAACCTCCATTTATAAATTTTGAATGGTTGGAATCTGGCTTTACAGTTCTACCTATTCAAATGTTTAATTGGATCTCCAGACCACAACTAGCTTTTCATATTAATGCTGCAGCTACAGGTGCAGTTATAATAATGCTTACACTTTTAATGAATGGTTTAGCTATAAAACTGAGATACAATATTAGGAAAAAAATTAAATGGTAAAAAAACATAATGAAATAATTAAAGCTGAATCTAAGGATCTTAGTTTCTTTTATGCTGATAAAACACAAGCATTAAAAAAAGTTAGCTTACCTGTTTACGAAAATAAAATCACTGCACTCATTGGTCCTTCAGGTTGTGGAAAATCAACTTTTCTTAGATGTTTTAATAGGATGCATGATCTTTATGCTGGAAATCGTTATGACGGCAAAATTATTTTACAACCAGATAACACCGATATACTTTTAGAAAATGTTGATCCGATCGAAGTAAGAATGAGAATTAGTATGGTATTTCAAAAACCTAATCCTTTTCCTAAATCAATCTATGAAAATGTAGCATATGGTCTCAGAGTTAGAGGTGAATCAAATAAACGAACATTGGATGAGAAAGTTGAAGAAGCCTTAAAAGGGGCATCGTTATGGAGTGAAGTCAAAGACCGTTTACAAGATCTAGCCTTTAATCTTTCAGGTGGTCAACAACAAAGATTGTGTATAGCAAGAGCTCTGGCAACAGAGCCTGAAATCATGCTATTCGATGAGCCCACTTCAGCTCTAGATCCAATTGCAACAATGAATATAGAAGAATTAATGTCAGAATTAAAACAAAAATTATCAATATTAATTGTGACTCACAATATGCAGCAAGCTGCCAGAATATCTGACTATACTGCTTATATGTATCTTGGTGAGTTGGTAGAGTTTGATGGGACTAATCAGATTTTTACAAATCCATCAAAAAAGGAAACTGAAGATTATATAACTGGTAAATTTGGATAAATAAATTAAGACTTTATTTTTTTTATTAAAAATTCTGCAGCTTTAATTGCTTTATCTTTATTGGGTCCTTCAGTCATAACTCTTATTAATGGCTGAGTTCCTGATTCTCTAATTAAAATTCGTCCTTTATTTTCCATCATTAATTTTGCATCAATAATAGCCTTATCCATCACCGATGATTTTAAATCTACTTTTCCAGTGATTGGTAAATTAATCAAAATTTGTGGGTACATTAGAATTGATTTTAATGCTTCCTCAATAGGTTTTTTAATATTAATAATTGCATTTAAAACTTGTAATGCAGAAATAATTCCATCACCAGTTGAATGTTTATCAGTTATAAGAATATGCCCAGAATTTTCACCTCCTAACATCCAATTTTTTTCATAAAGCATCTTTGAAACATAACGATCACCCACGTCAGTCCTTATGAAAGGAATATTCATTTTCTGACACTCCTCTTCAAAAGCTAGATTCGTCATTAAAGTACCTACAACCCCGCCTTTAAGTTTTTTATTGTTAAAATAATCCTGAACAATTAAGAATAAAAGTTGATCGCCATTAATTAAATTACCATTCGAATCAACCATAATTACTCGATCACCATCTCCATCAAATGCAATTCCTAAATCAGCGCTATTGCTTAAAACACTCTCTTGTAAGAACTCAGGATGAACTGAACCAGCATCATGATTTATATTCAATCCATCTGGTTTATTATTAGTTGTAAGAACATTAGCACCTAGTTCAGAAAATACTATTGGAGCAACCTGGTATGTTGCTCCATGTGCACAATCTAAAACAATTTTTAAATCTTTTAGATTGAAACTAGGATCAACAGTATTTTTACAAAAACTTACATATCTATCAATTGCGTCATTAATTCTCGAAGCCTTACCTAACTTATTTGTTGGAATAGAATTAATTTCTTTGTCTAATAAAGCTTCTATTTCTAGCTCTACAGAATCCGAAAGTTTAAGACCTAAATCAGAGAAAAACTTAATACCATTATCTTCAAATGAATTATGAGATGCTGAAATCACCACACCTATTTGTGCACCTAACGATTTTGTTAAAAATGCTATTGCTGGAGTTGGAATTGGGCCCGTCAGAAAAACATCAACTCCAGCTGATGAGAAGCCTGATTCAAGTGCAGATTCAAGCATATATCCTGAAATTCTAGTATCTTTACCAATTACAACTGATGGTTTTTTATCATTATTCAATGATTTCGTAAGTACAATACCAGCAGCATAACCAAGCTTAACAAAAAACTCAGGAGTTATTGGGTGCTCTCCAGTTTTGCCTCTTATTCCATCAGTACCAAAATATTTTCTTGTCATTTAATATTTAATTATTTTTTTGTAAAATCTTAAGCGCAATATTTGTTTCTTTAACATCATGAACTCTAACTATTTTTGCACCTCTTAAAACAGCAAGTGCTGACATAATTGCACTTGCCTGAATAATATCACTTTCTTCGTCTCCAACAATATTTCTAATCATTGATTTTCTTGATATACCTATAAGTAAAGGAATTGTAGAAAATTTTAACTTATTTAAAGATTGAAATAATTTTAAATTATTTTCATATGTTTTACCGAATCCAAAACCTGGGTCTACAACTAATCTTTTTTGATCAATCCCAAACTGTGAGCAAAAATCAATTCTTTCTTTTAGAAACTGGTTTACTTCTTCAATTATATTTTGATATGAGGGATTATTTTGCATATCTTTAGGTTTACCTTTCATATGCATTAAACACAGAATCACATCTGAATTAATAACAACCTCTATAGCTCCAGGCTGTCTTAATGCATAAATATCATTAATCATCTCAACCCCTAAATCAATACTTAAGTTCATAATTTCTGGTTTATATGTATCAATTGATAACGGAATATTAAAGATTTTCTTTATGGATTTTATTACAGGTTCAATTCTTTTTCTTTCTTCATTTGCTGAAACCACTTTTGCTCCGGGCCTGGATGATTCACCGCCAATATCAATTATATCAGCACCATTATCAATCATCATTTCAGTATGCTTGAGGGCTTTTTTAAGATCAATAAACTCTCCTCCATCAGAAAAAGAATCAGGTGTCACATTAAGCACTCCCATAATAAGAGCCTTTCTATTTTTTTTCAGGAGATTTTGTATTGAGTTCATCGAAAAAATAAGGGGCTTTACGCCCCCTTTATTATTTGTTTTTTGCTGCAGGTTGAGTTGCCAAACTGTCGGGGCCAATAGTTGGGCCCTTCTTGTCTTTTGGTGGCTTTTCAGATCCTTTAGATGGTTTGGGTGCTCTGACTTTTTTACCTGCCATTACATCTGCAATCTGTTCGCTATCAATTGTTTCAAATTCAAGAAGTGCCTTAGCCATTGCCTCAACTTTTCTTTTATTTTTTTCAATTAGCTTGCGAGCAATTTTATATTGCGTATCCAAAATAGATTTTATTTCTGTATCAACTTTTTGCTGCGTTGCCTCAGAAATAGATTTAGTATTTAAGAAAGAATCTTGATTATCATCTACGTAGACCATAGTTCCTAATTTTTCTGACATACCATATTTAGTTACCATCTCTCTAGCTAGCTTAGTGGCTCTTTCAAAATCATTTGCTGCACCAGTTGACATCTGCTTCATAAAAACTTCCTCGGCTATTCGACCGCCAAAAAGAATAGATATTTCTTCCAACATTTTCTCTTTAAAATTACTAAAGCTATCGAATTCTGGTAACTGCCAAGTAAGACCAAGAGCCCAACCTCTTGGCATGATTGTTACTTTATGAACTGGATCAGCATTAGGTAGAAGTTTTGCAACAACAGCATGTCCTGATTCATGGTAAGCCGTATTTCTTCTTTCTTCTTCTCTCATAATGAGTGATTTTCTTTCTGGGCCCATAAATATCTTATCTTTTGCTTCTTCAAAATCTTCCATATCAACAGTACGCTTATTTGATCTTGCGGCAAATAAAGCTGATTCATTAACTAAATTTGCTAAATCAGCTCCAGAAAAACCAGGGGTCCCTCGAGCAATAATATCTGCTTTTACATCAGGATCAGCTGGTATTTTTCTCATATGAACAAGTAAAATTTCTTCTCTACCTTTAATATCAGGAAGTGAAACCATAATTTGTCTATCAAAACGACCTGGTCTTAATAATGCTTTATCAAGGACATCTGCTCTATTGGTTGCGGCTACTACAATAACTCCTGAATTAGGCTCAAAACCATCTAACTCTACAAGTAATTGGTTTAATGTTTGTTCGCGTTCATCGTTTCCTCCACCAGTTCCTGAGCCCCTACTTCTTCCAACTGCATCTATTTCATCTATAAAAATAATACATGGTGAGCTTTTTTTAGCTTGCTCAAACATATCTCTAACTCTTGCCGCACCAACACCAACAAACATTTCAACAAAATCAGATCCTGATATTGTGAAAAAAGGAACATTTGCTTCACCTGCAACTGCTCTTGCAAGTAAAGTTTTTCCAGTCCCCGGAGGACCAACCATCAAAACACCTCGAGGTATTCTGCCACCTAGTTTATGAAATTTTGTAGGATCTTTAAGGAAATCAACTAATTCATGGACTTCTTCTTTGGCTTCATCACATCCTGCAACATCTTTAAAAGTTGTTTTATTTGTAGCTTGATCAAGTTGTCTTGCTTTACTTTTACCAAAAGAGAATGGGCCACCACCTTTATTTCCACCCTGCATCTGACGCATAAAGAATATCCATACACCAACTAATAGAATCATTGGAAACCATGAAATAAATATACTCATTAAAAGTGATTGTTGTTTTTCAGGTTTAGCATCCACAACTACATTATTTTCAAGTAAATCGGATACCAGCCATGGATCCGTAGGGGAGTAGGTGGAAAACTTTTTTCCATCAGAAGTTATACCTGTAAGATTATGGCCATCAATTTCTACCTTTGAAATATTTCCAGACTTTACTTGATTCATAAACTGGGAATAAACCAACTTATTTTCAAATCGAGGTGATCCAGAAAATTGGTTAAATATGGTCATCATAAAGACGCCAATTGCAAGCCATATTAAAATACTTCTTAAGTTGTTATTCAATTTTTTTCCTTTAACAATCAGTTATTCAATCTTCATTCTAAACTAGAAAATACTTAAAAATCTATGTATTTAACTTTTCTATCCCTAAAACAAATATTTCTGAGCTTCTATCCCTTGAAGAGCTTGGTTTAAACCTTATTACCTTTTTAAAAAAAGGCTTAATCGAGTCTACAAAGCTATCAAAATCTGAACCTATAAAAGACTTGACCAAAAAATGTCCATTCGGTTTCAACCAATTGCAAGAAAAATCTAAAGCAAGCTCATTTAGGTAAATAGCCGCTGATTGATCAACTACCTTTATACCAGTAATATTGGGTGCCATATCGGAAATTACAAGGTCAACCTGTAAATTATTTAATTTATTCTCTAATTTACTTAATACTTCAGTATCTCTAAAATCGCCCTTGATGAAATCCACTTCTTTAATAGGATGCATTTCTAATAAATCTAATGCAAATACCTTTCCCTTCGAACCAATTTTTTTTATAGCAACTTGCGACCAACTTCCTGGCGCTGAGCCCAAATCCACAATTATCATATCTTCTTTCAAAAGATTATATTTTTTGTTAATTTCAATTAATTTATATGCAGCACGCGAACGATAACCATCTTTTTGCGCTTGTTTAACAAATAAATCAGAAGTATGCTCAGACATCCAGCTTTTACTAGTCCTTGTTCTTTTCATCTGATATGATTCACATCCTATTAAATTAAAAAAAAAATGCTAAATTCAAAACAAATTTCTTATTTAAAAAGCCTTTCTCACTCTATTGACGCTGTTGTTCAAATTGGTAACAAAGGTCTTTCTGATGCAGTTATTAAAGAAATTGAAGGCAGCTTAAAGGCTCATGAGTTAATTAAGATCCAAGCTCAAGTTAATGATAAAAAGAAAAGACAAGATTTCTTAAATTTAATATGCAAAAAACTTAATGCAATTTCAATTAATCATATAGGTAAACAGTTAGTTGTTTTTAGGGCCAATGAAGATTCAAAAATTAAATTACCTTAAAATCTAACGTATTTTTAGAACTAAAAAAATACCTAAAAAACATTCAATTAGAAATCCAGCACTTGCAATCCCATGCCATGTAGCGTACCTATTTACAAAAACACTCTCTATTATTTCCTTAGACACAGAACTATCTCTAATATTCTCTAGTAAAGGATTAATTCCAAAATAACTAATTAAAGTCAAACTTAACATTGAAATTAACAACCAAAAAGTTAAAGATTTAATAAAAAATAAATTTTCTTTTTTAAAACCAAATATTATAAGAAAGCCTGAAGCGAACATTCCAAACAAATTCATGAAAGCAAACATATCATTTACAATTTCACCAGCTATATATGTGCTCGGTATTTTATTAAATAAAATTGTTGTTACCATCAACATTGACCATAATCCACCCACCCAAAGTGAAGAAATTATTATAGCTAGCTTTTGAAAAAAGACATTCATAAATTAAATATAAGATATTTTGACAATTTCGTAATTCT
This sequence comes from Methylophilaceae bacterium, assembly GCA_028122555.1. Taxonomy (GTDB): domain Bacteria; phylum Pseudomonadota; class Gammaproteobacteria; order Burkholderiales; family Methylophilaceae; genus BACL14. Next base: position 26,000 of record JAOHSH010000009.1, on the reverse strand, counting down.
TTAATCCACCTGGTGACTGAAAATCAATAACATCACCCTCCTCTTTACCAATTATCGCTTTGGCTAAAGGAGAATTTATAGATATTTTTTTATCTTTAATATCAGCTTCATCGTCTCCTACAATCTGATAAGTAACTTTCTTATCCTCATCTAAGTCTTCTATTTCTACAGTTGATCCGAAAACACATTTTCCGTCTGCATTCAATGAAGCAGGATCAATTATTATCGCTTGGGATAGTATTGCTTCAATTTGAGCAAGTCGCCCTTCAATAAATCCCTGACGTTCTTTTGCAGCATCGTATTCTGCATTCTCCGATAAATCTCCTTGAGCCCGAGCTTCAGCTATTGCTTGAACAATATTTGGCCTATCAACACTTTTTAATTGCTTTAATTCAGCTTTAAGTAAATCTGCGCCATTTCGGGTAATTGGAATTTGATTCATTGATTGTTCCTATGTAAATTATCACCTTATTTTTTTATTAATAATTATTGAGTCTATTTTAAGACGATATTTTATGCAAGCTTTGCAAAGAAACTACACTAAGTTGATTTTTATAATTCATAGCTTTGCAAGCTGCTCGGGCTCCAAATAGCGTTGTGTAATAAGTTACTTTATTTTGTAAAGCATTTCTTCTTATCTCGTATGAGTCGGCAATAGCTTGTTTATCTTCAGTAACATTAACAATAAAATCAATTTCATCGTTTTTAATCATATCAACAATATGTGGTCTACCTTCAGCAACTTTATTTACTGGTACTACATCCATCTTATTTTCCATTAATATTTTTGCAGTACCCTTAGTTGCTACTAGCTTAAAACCAAGATTTTTAAGAGATATTGCAATATCAACAACATTTTTATGGTCTTCTTTTCGAACGCTAATAAAAGCCTTACCATTTTTTGGTAAGGATGTTGAAGCCCCAAGCTGAGATTTAATATATGCCTCTACAAAAGTTTTACCGATACCCATAACTTCACCAGTAGATTTCATTTCTGGTCCTAAAATAGTATCAACACCTGGGAATTTAATAAATGGGAAAACAGCTTCTTTAACTGAAAAAAATCTAGGCTCAATTTCTTTTGAAAAATTTAATGCTCTAAGAGTTTTTCCAGCCATAACTTTTGCAGCAATTTTAGCTAATGGTCTGCCTATTGCCTTGGAAACAAATGGCACTGTTCTAGAAGCTCTTGGATTTACTTCCAATACATATATTTCTTCATTCTGTATTGCGAATTGAACATTCATTAAACCTATTACGTTTAATGCTTTTGCCATTTGCTTTGTTTGAGTAATTAATTTTTTTTGTATTTTCTTTGATAAGCTATAAGGTGGAAGTGAGCAAGCTGAATCACCTGAGTGAACCCCAGCCTGTTCAATATGCTCCATAATGCCTGCTACGATAACAACTTTTCCGTCTGAGACAGCATCAATATCAATCTCAATAGCATCATTTAAAAATCGATCTAATAATACTGGTGATTCATTTGAAACCTTGACTGCTTCTCTCATATATCTCTCAAGATCACTCTTCTCATGAACTATTTCCATAGCTCTACCACCTAAAACATAGCTTGGTCTTACAACTAAGGGGTAGCCAATTTCTTCAGCTAACTTAATTGCTTGTGTTGGGTTTTTAGCAGTTCGATTAGGTGGTTGCCTTAGTTTTAAATCTTCTATAATTTTTTGGAAACGCTCGCGGTCTTCAGCTGCATCAATATCATCAGGAAGTGTACCAATTATTGGAGCACCTTCTTGAGCTAATGCTTTTGCAAGTTTAAGTGGTGTTTGTCCGCCATATTGTACGATTACCCCCCATGGATTCTCTATTTTAATAACTTCAAGAACATCTTCTAAAGTAACGGGTTCAAAATATAATCTATCAGAAGTATCATAATCAGTTGATACTGTTTCTGGATTACAATTAATCATAATTGTTTCATATCCAATATCTCTTAAGGCAAGAGCTGCGTGGACGCAACAATAATCAAACTCAATACCTTGGCCAATTCTATTGGGTCCCCCACCAATTATAATGATCTTTTTCTTACTTGTAGGCTTAGCTTCGCAAACTTGCTCATAAGTTGAATAAAGATAAGCAGTGGATGTCTCAAATTCAGCAGCACAAGTATCAACTCTTTTGTAAACTGGATGAATTTTATGTTTATGACGTAATGATCGAATATCTTTAATTTTTTTTCCTATGAGATTAGCAATTCGACTATCTGAAAAACCTCTACGTTTTATATCAAAGAGTATTCTCGAACTAAATGACTTTAAAGTCATTTCTCTAATTTTTTCTTCTGTATCAACTAAATCTTTTATTTGGTGGAGAAACCATGGATCTATTTTGGAATGTTGAAATATTTCTTCAATAGATAGCCCTACCCTAAAAGCATCACCCAAAAACCATAATCGATTTGGACCTGGTTCTCTTAACTCTTTAATAATCTCATTTTTATCTGTTGATTGCTCAGATAATCCATCTACATCGATTTCAAGACCTCTTAATGCCTTTTGAAAAGATTCTTGGAATGTTCTTCCAATAGACATAACCTCACCAACAGATTTCATTTGAGTTGTTAATTTGGAATTTGCTTGTGGAAATTTTTCAAAAGCAAATCTTGGAATTTTAGTTACAACATAATCAATTGATGGCTCAAATGATGCAGGAGTTAAACCTCCGGTTATATCATTACTCAACTCATCAAGAGTAAAACCTACTGCTAATTTAGCTGCGATTTTTGCTATTGGAAAACCTGTAGCTTTAGATGCTAAAGCTGAGGACCTCGATACCCTTGGGTTCATTTCTATAATAACCATTCGACCATCATTAGGATTAATTGCAAATTGAACATTTGAGCCACCTGTCTCAACTCCAACCTCTCTCAAAACATCAATAGATGCAGTCCTCATTATTTGATATTCTTTGTCAGTTAATGTTTGAGCTGGTGCAACAGTAATTGAATCGCCAGTATGAACTCCCATTGGATCTAAATTTTCAATTGAACAAATAATAATACAATTGTCTTTTACATCTCTTACAACTTCCATTTCAAATTCTTTCCAACCTAGAAGTGACTCTTCAATTAATAACTCATTTGTTGGTGAAGCATCTAAACCTCTTTTACAAATATTAATAAATTCTTCTTGATTGTAAGCAATTCCTCCTCCACTCCCCCCCATTGTAAAAGAAGGTCGAATAATTGCAGGGTATCCTATGCTAGCTTGAACTTGGACTGCTTCTTCCAAACTATGAGCCATTAAGGATCGAGCTGAAGAAAGACCAATCTTAGACATTGCTTCTTTAAATTGCTGTCTATCTTCAGCTTTATCAATCGCTTCTTTCGAAGCACCGATTAATTCGACATTATATTTTTTTAATATTCCATTTTTATCTAAATCTAAAGCACAATTAAGTGCAGTCTGCCCACCCATTGTAGGCAAAAGTGCATCTGGCTTTTCTTTAGCTATTATTTTACTAACGATATCCCACTGAATTGGTTCAATATAGGTTTTATGTGCAAGGTCAGGATCAGTCATAATTGTTGCCGGATTTGAATTTACTAAAATGACTTTATAACCCTCTTCCATTAGGGCTTTACATGCTTGTGCGCCAGAATAATCAAATTCACATGCTTGTCCAATAATAATTGGTCCTGCACCAATAATAAGAATCGATTTTATATCTCTTCTTTTAGCCACTTACTTTTTTCCTTTTATTATCATTTTAATAAACTGATCAAATAAATAATCCATTTCTGAAGGGCCAGGGCTAGCTTCAGGATGACCTTGAAAACTAAATGCTGGAATATCAATACGATTAATGCCTTGTAAAGTTTTATCAAATAATGAAATATGAGTTACTTTAAGATTTTTAGGAAGAGAGGATGCATCTACTGTAAATCCATGATTCTGACTTGTAATAAATACTTTTTTTGTTTTATTATCTTGCACAGGATGATTTGCACCATGATGTCCAAATTTCATTTTTTTTGTTTTTGCTCCGCTTGCTAATGCTAATAATTGATGACCTAAACAAATACCAAAGATAGGTAACTTTTTCTTCATAATCATCTTAATATTGTCGATTGCATAATCACATGGCTCAGGATCACCAGGACCATTTGATAAAAATACTCCGTCAGGCTTCATTGATAAAACTTCTTTAGCTGATGTTGTTGCTGGTACAACAGTTACCTTACAATTCCTCGAGGTTAACATTCTTAATATATTTCTTTTAATTCCAAAGTCGTATGCAACAACATGATATTTATACTTTTGTGGTTTTTGATAGCCCACTCCAAGTTGCCATTCACCTTCTTTAGCTATATATTTTTTTTGTGTTGACACAACTTTTGCCAAATCCATACCTGCAATTCCTTTAAAAGATTTTGCTTTTTTTATAGCTTCCTTCTCATCTATATCTCCAGTCATAATGCAGCCAGATTGAGCTCCATTTTTTCTTAAATGTTGAGTAAGGGCACGAGTATCAATTCCCGATATACCAACTATTTTTTCCTTCTTAAGGTAGTTGGAAATTGAAGAAGTCGATCTAAAATTAGAATGTATAATTGGAAGGTCTCTGATAATCAGACCTTTTGCATAAATTTTTTTTGATTCTAAATCCTCAGAGTTTATTCCTGTATTTCCAATGTGAGGATAGGTAAAAGTAATAATTTGTTCTGTATAAGAAGGGTCGGAGAGTATTTCCTGATATCCAGTCATTGCAGTATTGAAAACTACTTCGCCAACTACAGATCCTTTAATACCAATTGAAGTGCCTCGAAACTTTGTTCCGTCTGCAAGCGCTAGTATGGCCGGCAATTTTGACGACAAGAAAACTCTCCATGGTAAATAATCTATCAGATATAACAAACGGGTGGTTTTAGGTCCGCCCGTTTATACAATTATAAATCATTAGCTTCTTTACTACAATTTAAAACATATAAATATTTGTTATTTTTTTAAATTTAAAACATCCATCATGTCAAACAGACCAAAAGAATGATCTGTCAGAAATTTAACTGCCTTAATTGCACCTTTTGCAAAAGTAGTCCGGCTTCCTGCTTTATGCGTTAGCTCAATTCTTTCTCCATCTCCAGCATATAAAACAGTATGATCACCAACAATATCTCCACCCCTAATAGCTGAAAAACCAATTTCATTTTTTTTTCGTTTATTTATTCTACTTTCTCGATGAAAAACACTATTTTCATTAAGGTTTAACTTTGCAGTATTTGCAATAGTTTCTCCTAGTCTTAAAGCTGTTCCTGATGGTGCGTCAACTTTATCTCTATGATGAGATTCAATGATCTCCATATCGTAATCCCTATGAAGAACTTTAGTAGCCTCTTTTACCAATGAAACTAAAACATTCACACCTACACTCATATTGGGAGCAAAACAAATTGGAATTTTTTTTGATGCAAGAGAAATTTTTTCTTTTTCTTCATCTGAAAAGCCCGTAGTTCCTAGTACATACTTAACATTATTTTTAACGCACATTTCTAGGTACTTCATGGAGACTTCAGGTCTTGTAAAATCAATTAGATGATCTCCTTCTTTCATTATCGAGGAAAGATCATCACTAACTGTAATATTAGTTTTAATACCAAATAAGGCTCCGGCATCCATACCTAAAATATTACTAGATGGTTGATCAATTGCTCCAGTTAATAACAACTCATGGTCATCTGAAACTTCATTTATTAAAGTTTGTCCCATCTTTCCAGAAGCGCCAACAATAAGTATTCTTAAAGGTTTTTTCATATTTTAAAATCCTATTTTTTCTAATAAAAGATCAAAGTAACCAGGGTCATCCTTTTCTGGTAGAGAGTCGATAATATCCTGTTTTATCGCTTCATTAATTGATTCAGCAGTATCAACAGATACTGGCGGATCTTTATCTAAAGTCAATTCTGTGTCCTCAATTAACGGTGGTAGTTCCTCTGGTTTAGAAGATTTTACTTTCCTATCAGAGACTTCATTCTCATTATTACCTTTTTTCTCATCAAGTTGAAGGTCTTTCTGTGGTTTACTTTTTTCATCAATATTTAATTTCCCATCGTCAGATTTAGGTATAACGGCGCCTGTTATTGTTTTTAATTTTTCATCTGCAAAATTTAAAACAACATGCCTTCTCTCAATCATAATGTCTTTAACTCTCATTTCATAAACATAGTCCCATCTTTCTTGATGAAAAGTATCTTGAATTAAAGGTGTTCCTAAAACAAAACGAACTTGTGCCTTAGTCATTCCAGGTTTTAATTTCATTAGCATTTGAGAACTTATTTCATTACCTTGCTGGATATCAATTTTATAAACTTCAGGTAAAGTAGTAGGAATATTAATTGATGAGCATGATATTAGGTTATATAAAAGAAAAAATAGACAAAATTTCCGAAGATATATCTTTATTTGCATAGGCTCATAATATAACATGATAGATATTAAGTTAAATAATTTTGGAGTTATGTGGACATGAAAGAACATGATGACCTAAAAAAAACTGGCCTTAAAGCAACTCTACCAAGAATAAAAGTCCTTAGTATTTTTGAAAAAAATAAAGATAAACACCTTTCTGCTGAAGATATCTTTAAAATAATGCTTAGATCTGATGACGAAATTGGATTAGCAACTATTTACCGAGTATTAACTCAATTTGAACAATCAGGTATATTAATTCGCCATCATTTTGAAAGTGATAAGGCAGTGTTTGAACTTAATGAAAAAGATCATCATGATCATATTGTATGTCTTCAATGTGGATTTATTCAAGAATTTGTTAATGAAGAAATTGAAAATCAACAAAAATTGATAGCTAAAAAGAATGGGTTTAATATTATTGAGCATGCTTTAGTTATCTATGCAGATTGCACAAAAAATCCGTGTTCTTGTAAGTTAGGTGGAGCAGAGAATATTGCAAAATGTCACAAGTTAACTTAATAGCTCTTTAGCATGCTCTATAGTTGTATCTGTTATTTTAACTCCCCCCAGCATTCTGGCCAGTTCTTTAACTCGACCACTTTGATCAAGTAAGTTTATTTGACTGACAGTTTCACCGTTTATTTGTTTTTTTGAAACTTTAAAGTGATTTAAAGATTGCGCAGCAACTTGAGGTAAATGTGTAATGGCAAAAATCTGGTGTCGAGTATCATCAGCTAAGTCTTTTAATAATTTTCCAACTACTTCAGCAACCCCTCCACCTATTCCAACATCTACTTCATCAAAAATCATTACTGGAATATTTGCTTTTTTAACCGAAGCAACTCTTATTGCCAAACTAATTCTGGACAATTCCCCACCTGATGCTACCTTCTGTATTGGCTTTGATTCCGCATTAAGATATGTTGAAATTAAAAATTCAACTTGCTCATTTCCATTAGCACTAGGCTCAATTGATTTTAAATTAACATGAAATTTTCCATGTGTAAAAGATAAATCTTTCAGTTTATCTGTAATTATAGAATTAAGTTCTAATGCGGCTTTTCCACGTTTTTTTGATAATCTCAAAGCGGCTTGATCATAACTATATTTTGCTTCTGTTAATACCTCAGTGATTCCTTCTGCGTCTATTAGATTTACCAATAAATCATATCTAACTTGCCAATCTTTACTAAGTGCTTCTAACTCTTCAGGCTTTAAACGATATTTTCTACAAAAATCATATGTATTCTGAATTTTAGATTCAACCTCATGCTTTAATTCCTCATTAATTTCTAATGTATGTAAGTAATGGTTTAACTCACGAATAAGCTCACTTACTTCCATAGATATAGTGTCAATAATTTTTAATTGATTTCCAAGGCTTTTATCAAGATCAGCTAAATTTGATAGGTTAATTTGAAGCTGGCTGATTTGACTAGATGCAGAAGAATCATCATTATCTAACCTTGCAATACATTCTTGCACACCATTAATTAATTCTGCACTATTCGAAAGCATTTTATGATTTTCTTGAATATCTTGCCATCCAGACAAAGAAAAATCCAGAGCTATAAACTCTTTATTTTTTTCTTCAAGTTCTTTTAATTCCTCAATATAAGATTCTTTATTTTTTTTAAAATTTTCATTTTCTATAAATAACTTATGCCAATTATCATAAAGCTCTTTAATTTCTAAAACTTCATTATTTAAGCCTGAAAAATTGTCTAAAATTTCTCTTTGTATAGAATTTTTTAATAATGAATGATGTGAATTTTGGCTATAAATATCAATAAGCAATTCACCTATTGATTTTAATTGATTAATAGTTGCTGGTACCCCATTTATAAAACCTTTAGTTCTGCCGTCTTGATATATAACTCTTCTTAAAAGAACATCATATTCATTAGATTCAAGTTCATTCTTTTTTAACCATTCTTGAGCATACTCATTACCTTGAACATTGAATGTAGCTGAAATATCTGATTTATCTGTGTTTTGTCTAACTACCCCGCTATCACCTCTTTGGCCAAGAGCTAATGAAAGTGCACCAATAAGAATCGACTTACCTGCACCAGTTTCACCAGTTAAAGCAGAGAACCCGCCTTTAAAATTTAGTTCTAAGTAATCAACAATAACAAAATTTTTAATTGAAAGATTTTCAAGCATTTATAAATTTATCCCCAATTCAACTTATTTCTAAGCATCTCAAAATAACAATAATCTTTTGGATGAAGGATAGAAATAGATTGTTTAGCTTTTTTAATACTTATAGTATCTTTTTTATCTAAAGGTATTTGTATTTGTCCATCGATGCTAGCATAGGCTTCATCCATATTTACTATTTTAATCAAGATTTTACTATCTCCACTAACAGCAATAGGTCGATTACTTAATGTATGTGGGCTAATGGGTACAATAGTAATAGCATCTAAATTTGGATGAATAATTGGACCCCCGGCAGAGAGAGCATAGGCTGTTGTACCTGTTGGTGAGCTAACAATTAAACCATCAGATCTTTGGGTATGAACAAATCTTTCATCGATATTTACTTCTAATTCAATAAGTCTTAAACCACTTCTTATAACAATATCGTTTAAAGCAAAAGATTCGTAAATTACTTTATTATTTCTTTCAACTGTTGTTTCAATTAACATTCTATTATCTTGGATATAAATACCATTTAAAATATTATCAATATTGGTAAACATGCTATCGATATTTAAATCAGCTAAAAATCCAAAACGACCTTGATTTATCCCTATTAGTGGAATTCTAGTGTCTACTAATGTTCTTCCAACTCCAAGCATTGTTCCATCACCACCAACAACTATAGCTATATCAACTTGTTTACCTATTTCACTAAGTGGCAAAGATTTAAATTTATTTAATTTTATTTGTCTTTGAGTTTTCTCCTCAATAAATAATTCGAAATCTTTTTGGCTTAAATGAGTTATTAATTGAATAAGTTGATTATGGATTTCCTTAGTCTCTTCTGAAGAAGGGTATTTTCCAATTATCGCAATTTTTTTAAATTTCATTACCATTATTTTTTTTAAACTAGCTTTGTTAAGATTGAGACAGTAAAATATATAATATGTATATATTAATGCATTAACGAAATTATTTAACGAATTAATTATAAATTCATGGATTTAGATAAAAGAGCTCAAACCCTATTAAAAACATTAATCAGTCATCATATTGGTGATGGTCAACCTGTTGGGTCTAAAACATTAGCAAATGCTTCAAGTTTAGACCTTAGTCCAGCATCAATAAGAAATATTATGAAAGACCTTGAAGATGCTGGTTTTATTACAAGTCCGCATACGTCCGCTGGTCGAATTCCAACACAAAAAGGATATAGATTTTTTGTTGATAGTTTGGTGACAATAAAATCGCTTGATGAATTAGAAATATCAAAATTAAAAGAACAATTAATTATTTCTGATAGCAAACATTTAATTAATTCTGTAGCAGATACGCTATCTCACTTAACTAAGTTTGCAGGAGTTGTTCTGATCCCTCGTGCTAAAAAAGTTTCTTTTAAACACATTGAATTTCTTGAATTATCGAATAATAGAATTCTAGTGATTATTGTGACCGACGATGGCGGAGTTCAAAATAGAGTACTTTACACAGAAAATGATTACAACAAACAAAGCCTTTTAGAAGCATCAAACTTTTTCAACCAACATTATGCAGGCTTTGATATTGAGCAAGTAAAAAGTAAGTTAGTAAATGAATTAAAAACTATGAAAGCCGAAATGGTTGCTCTTATGAATGCTGCAATTGAGACATCTGGGGATGTCGATCAAAATGATAACTTAATTATGTCAGGGCAAAAAAATCTACTAGAAACTTCAGAACTTTCACAAAATGTTTCTAGCGTAAGAAAAATTGTTGAGATTTTTGATAAAAAATCAGCCTTACTCCAGTTACTGGAAAAAAGTCATCGAGCTGATGGAATACAAATTTTTATTGGAGAAGAATCTGGTTATCAAGCTCTTGATGAATGTAGTGTTATTACAGCGCCTTATGAAGCTGACGGGGAAATTCTTGGTATGCTTGGTGTAATTGGTCCAACAAGAATGGCATATGAAAGAGTTATTCCGATTGTTGATATCACTGCTAAACTGTTGAGCAATTCAATTAAGTAATAATTTATATGAGCTATTTCAATCAAGAACCTAATTATAGTCATGGAGACCCACCTAAAATAGGTATAATTCTTTCGAACTTAGGTACACCGAAAGAACCAAGACCTCAAGAGGTAAGAAAATACCTTGGTGAGTTTCTAATTGATAGAAGAGTCGTAGAAATTCCACGTTTTGTTTGGTGTTGGATTTTATATTGTATTATTTTAGTTTTTAGGCCAAGGTCTTCTGCAAAAAAATATAGTCAAATATGGACATCAAAAGGCTCTCCTCTTTTAGTAAACGCAAAAGCTCAATCAAGGTTACTAAAGAAACATCTTGAAAAAATTTATAAGCAGCCAATAGAGGTTTCTTTAGGTATGAGTTATGGTGAGCCATCAATAAAAAAAGCTTTTAGCCAACTTAGAGAAAAAAACTGTACAAAAATTCTTCTTTTTCCTCTTTACCCTCAATATGCAGCTTCATCTTCAGCATCAGCCATGGATAGTTTATGGAGATTACTATTAAAGACAAGAAATGTTCCTGAAATTAGAACAATTCGTCATTATCACGACCACCCCGCTTATATAAATGCATTAAAATTATCAGTATTAACTTATTGGAAAAAAAATGGTAAGCCCACAAAATTGATAATGAGTTTTCATGGCATACCAAAAAAATCTTTATACCAAGGTGATCCTTATCATTGTGAGTGCCATAAAACTGGGCGCTTGTTAGCAGAAGCTTTAAATTTAAAAGATAATGATTACCAAGTCTGCTTTCAATCTAGGTTTGGAAAGGCTGAATGGTTAAAACCATATTTTGCAGAAGTTATTGCTGATCTTGGTAAACAAAAAATAAATAATTTACATGTAATATGTCCTGGTTTTTCGAGTGACTGTCTTGAAACACTTGAAGAGATAAATATGGAAGGAAAGTCTATATTTATTGATAATGGAGGAAAAAATTACAAGTATATTCCTGCTTTAAATAGTGATCCAAATTGGATCAAGGCAATGGGTATAATCTCAAGTTCAAACCTTCAGGGATGGCTCGATCCTAAATGGTCCAAGGTGAAAGAACAAAGATCATCAAATTTAACAAAAAAACAAGCTGAAAAATTTAAATAAGAAAAGCATATGATAATTCTTACTGGTGGTACAGGAATGATTGGGAGCATGATTGCTTGGCACCTAAATACAATTCTTAATGAAAATAAGTTTGTTATTTTTGATGATATGTCTAATGAAGAACAAGAAAAAAATATCAATAAAAGAAAATTTATTGATTTAATTGATAAAAATGATCTTCCAAAATTTATCAGAAATAATAAGCAAATTACTGCTGTCATTCACATGGGAGCTATCAGTGCTACAACAGAATCAAATTTTAATAAATTATTGGTTTCAAATATTCGTTATAGCCAAATGTTATGGAGTTGGTGTGCAACAAATAATGTGCCATTTATTTATGCGAGTTCTGCTGCAACCTATGGCGATGGCGAGAATGGTTATGATGATAATGAGAATTTACTATCAAAATTGATCCCTTTAAATGCTTATGGATATTCAAAACATTTTTTTGATCAATGGGTTAATGCTCAAGTAAAATCTAATCAACCAACACCGCCACAATGGTGTGGTTTAAAATTCTTTAATGTTTATGGGCCAAATGAATATCATAAAAAAAGAATGGCCAGTGTTGTTTTTCATGCATTCCAACAGTACCAAAAAGAAAAAGAAATAAGATTATTTAAAAGTGAAAATAAAAAATATAAAGATGGAATGCAATTAAGGGATTTTATTTATGTAAAAGATGCTGTGGAGTATGTTATGTTTTTTTTAAAAAATAATCATATTTCAGGACTATTTAATTCAGGAACTGGGACTGCTCAATCATTTAATGATTTAGCTGAGGCTGTTATCTTAAATACAAAAGGTGATAAATCTAGTATCAAGTATATTAATATGCCAGATGATTTAAATGGTAGATATCAATACCATACGGAAGCTAATCTTGATAAGATTAAAGCTTTGGGCTTAAACTTAAAATTTAAAAACTTAAAAGAAGGGGTTAGCGACTATATGCAAAATTATCTTCTTACTTCAGATAGGTATGCTTAGTTTTGAACAATAATATAATTGATATTGTAAGTAATAGATTTAATTCTAAAAATAAATGGGGTTTAGTCATTGGCGATATTATGCTTGATAGGTATATTAGCGGTGATGTTAAAAGATTATCACCTGAAGCCTCAGTACCTATTGTAGATGTAAATGAAAATATTAATAAAATTGGAGGAGCAGGAAATGTTGCCCTAAATCTTTCATGCCTAGGAATCAAAACACTAATAGTTGGAGAAATTGGTAATGATAACTCTGGGAAAATTATAAAAGATTTATTTAAAGAAAATGGTATATCTACTCAATATTTAGTAAAGAAAAAAGGTGCGACTACTACTAAAACTAGGATTATGGGTGGCCAACAACAGATAGTGAGGCTTGATTATGATGAATTTTCGACAGGTCCAAACCAAGTTGAATCAAAAAAAATTCTAAAGCTTATATCCAATAGTCCAAGTGCAATAATTATTTCTGATTATGAAAAAGGATTTCTTACTACTTCACTATTAAAGAAAATTATTAAAGCAGCAAATAAAAAAAATATTCCAGTTATTATTGATCCTAAAGGTAAAAACCTAGAAAAGTATCGGGGAGCAACAGCAATTACTCCTAATAAAAAAGAAGCTTATTTATTAGCAAATTTAAGTGAAAAAGATGAAAAATTACTTGATATATCTCTAAAAAAATTAGTAAAAAAATATAATTTCAATTTTATTGCTATGACTCAAGGTGAGTATGGCATTAAGCATATAACAACTAATAAAATTGAAGAATACCCGACAAGAGCATCAAATCAAGTTTTTGATGTTTCAGGAGCTGGTGATACTGTTATTGCTACATTAACGGCTAGCATTATTGCAAATTTATCTCTAAGAGATGGTTTTGAATTAGCTAATTTAGCTGCAGGTATTGTTGTTAAACAAATTGGAACGATGCCAATTCAGCAAAATGAATTATTAGTTGAGCTTCATTCATTAACTAGTATCAACACTATTAAAAAAGTTTCCACCATAGAAGATTATACAAATGTAGTTAAAAATTTAAGAAAAACTGACCCATCTTTAGTTGTTGGCTTTACTAATGGATGTTTTGATATTATCCATGCTGGTCATGTTACTTATTTGGCAAAAGCCAAAGCACAAGTTGGTCTTTTAATTGTTGCTCTTAATAGCGATAGTTCAGTTAGAAAAAATAAAGGGGCAAGTAGACCAATTGTTGGTGAGGCAGATAGAGCACTAGTTCTATGTTCTCTTGAATCAGTTGACAGCGTAATCTTATTTGACGAAACAACTCCGCTAAACTTAATTAAATCAATTAAGCCTGATATATTATTTAAAGGAAATGACTACACTCTAAAAAATGTAGTGGGAGCAAAAGAAATGAATAAATGGGGTGGTAAAGTTATTTTAATTCCTGTAGTACAAGGAAAAAGTTCTAGTAAAATTATACAAAAATTGAGTTAGATTAGATCTGCAATTTTTTCGACATAAGTTAATTTATTTTCATGACATATTTCTTTCCAACCATTTAAATCTGTCCATCCGTAAATAAAAATAAAATCTAGGTCATACTTTTTAGCAGTTTGAATATCATATAAAGAATCCCCAAGAAATAATGCAGGTAAAAAATTTTTATCTTTTAATTTTTCTTCTATAATCTCATGCTTTGATGTTGGACTTCCATAAATACCACCTTCAAAATAAGAAGAAATATTTTTTTCATCGAAAAGAAATCTTAATTCGTCTTGATCCCCTCCTGAAGCTACCATCCATGATAGTTTTTGAGTTTGATGTTTAAGCTTTTCTAATCCACTTGCAATCTCACAATTTTTTAATAAATTTTTTACCTCATTATTAAGATTATCAACTAATATCCTCATAGAAGAATCTCTAATTTCCTCATTCATAATTTCTTTTAAAAAATACTTAAATTTTATATACCGCGATATTCCAGTAAGCTCAACATGATGAGCAACAAGCTTTTCAGCCTGAATTTTTGTTGCTCCATATGTTATTGCAGTATTTCTATAAGCCTCAATTTTTTGAAAATTAGAATTTAAAATAACACCATCGCAATCAAAAATAATTGTATTGTATTTATTTAAATCAATCATTAAAAATTAAATTGATTTTGCTTGCTTAGCAAGTTTTGTGATAGCTGACCAGTTTTTCTTTTCGATTAATTTTTTTGGAGTAAGCCATGTTCCACCGCAAACAGGTACATTTGATAATGCTAAAAAATCTGGTGCAGATTCAATCGTTATTCCACCAGTTGGGCAAAACTTAATATCAATAAAAGGCCCTGCAAAACCTTTTAGTAGGCTAATACCACCCACAGCTTCTGCAGGAAATAATTTTAAAAAAGAAAACCCATCATTGCTGGCTTGCATAACTTCACTGCCAGAAGAAACGCCCGGAAGAAGCGGGAGATCTATCTCTTTACATATCAAACCCATTTCTTTCGTATACCCTGGGCTAACAGCAAATTGACTTCCTGCAATTTTAGCATTTGTTGCATCAGAATCTGTTCTCAATGTTCCTGCCCCAACAATAGCATCAGGGACTTTAGAAGCTATCATTTCAATTGCTTTCAAAGCACAATTTGTTCTTAATGTAATTTCTAGAACTTTTATCCCTCCTTCTAATAATGCTTCTGCTATAGGAACTGCGTCATTAACATCTTCTATAACAATTACTGGAATTACAGGACCATACTTTACTAATTCAATTGTTTTCATATTAATCTCTTTAAATTTAATTTATCCAGGTTATTGCACCTTCTTCTGCTGATAAAACATTTTTTCTCATATTTCCAAAAAGTTCTCTACCTATTCCATGGCCATTATTTATTTTCTGTTCCTTAGTCATCTCTTCAAGTTTTCTTTTATCCCATTCACTATCCTCAACAAGAACATTTAATGATCCGACTTCAGCATTTAATCTAATGATATCGCCATCTCTTATTTTCGAGATAGATCCACCAGCAGCAGCTTCCGGACTCATATGAATAGCTGCGGGAATTTTTCCAGAAGCACCACTCATTCTCCCATCAGTAACGATAGCAACCTTAAATCCCTTATTTTGAATTACAGATAGTGGTGGCGTAAGCTTATGAAGTTCTGGCATACCATTAGCTTTTGGTCCCTGAAAACGAATTACTGCAATAAAATCTTGATCTAAAATTTGTTCATCAAAGGCAGCTAACAACTCTTCTTGACTATTAAATATTAGAGCTGGCGCTTCAATAATATGATTTTCTTTAGGTACAGCAGAAATTTTAATTACAGATCGCCCGATATTTCCCTTAAGCAACCTCAAACCACCAGATACATTAAATGGCTTATCAATTTTTCTGACAATAGATTCATCTCCACTTTCTTTAGGAATATCTTTCCAAGAGAGTTTTTTATTTTTTAATATTGGTTTTTTAGCATACTCAGCTATACCTCCAAAACTTGATGTGATAACGTCTGGGTACATGCAGCCACCTTGTATCAATTCTCTTATCACAAAAGCAGGGCCTCCAGCCTTCTGGAATTCATTTACATCGGCTTTACCATTTGGATAAACACTAGCTAACAGTGGGACTGATTTGGCTAAATCATGAAAATCAGACCAATCAATTACAATTCCAGCAGCCCTAGCAATAGCTACCCAATGTATAAGGTGATTTGTTGATCCGCCAGTTGCAAGAAGAGCTGACATTGCATTAATAATTACCCTTTCATCAACCAATTCTCCAATTGCAGTGGTTTCTTTATTTGTAATATTTTTTATTATTAATCTGACTGCTTCAATGGTAAGCTCTTTACGAATACCGTCATATGGGTGAATAAATGCTGCACCCGGGACATGAAGTCCCATTGCCTCCATAAGCATCTGATTGCTGTTAGCAGTTCCATAAAAAGTACAAGTTCCTTCACCATGATATGCCGCTGATTCTGAATCTAACAGCTTATCTCGGCCTATATTTCCTTGGGCATATTGCTCTCTAACTTTTGACTTAGATGTATTATCAATGCCAGTAGACATTGGTCCTGCTGGTATAAAAATTGTAGGTAAATGACCAAAATGAAGTGCGCCAATAAGTAAACCAGGAACAATTTTGTCGCAAATACCAAGCATAATAGCTCCATCAAACACATCATGGGACAAACCAATTGCAGCGCCCATAGCAATATTATCTCTTGAGAAAAGGCTTAATTCCATTCCAGGCTCACCTTGTGTAACACCATCACACATTGCAGGAACGCCGCCAGCAACTTGAGCTGTTGCTCCAAAACTAGCAGCTGCTTGCCTTATCATTTCAGGATAACTTTCGTATGGCTTATGGGCTGATAGCATATCGTTATAAGCTGTAACAATAGCAAGATTTGGCTGCCTTTCTGATACTATTTTGAATTTATCATCTTTAGGAAGTGCTGCAATTGCATGAGCTACGTTAGCACAACCCAAACGATCACTTCCTCTATCTCGTTTCTTCATTGAGGAGACTCTATCGAGGTAGGCAGTCCTAGTAGGTCTACTCTTTTCTTTAATACGTTCTGTAATTTCAGTAATCGATTGCTTCATAGTTTTATGTATTTTTTTGATCTTAGCCATGCATTATCAATGAAATGATGTAAATAAGTCAAATATGTAATTACATTGAATAATTTTATAATAATAGTCTTGAAATTATTTAAACTGTCTCCATATTATTTTTAACATTAACATTAGTATTTTTTATAAATATGACAGATAAAACCACAGCAAAGAAAGCTAAAAAAACAGTTAAGCCAAAAGCTATAGATAAAGATTTAGCTGAACAGGCCGAAAAAATTTCTGCTCTTGAAGCACAAGTGCTTTATACAAAAGCAGAATTAGAAAACAATAGGAAAAGAGCGCTAGAGGAAGCTGAAAAAACAAGAAAATATGCTGTAGAAAGCTTTAGTCAGGAAATTCTTCTTGTTAAAGATAGTCTTGATGCAGCTTTAGCTATTAAAAATGCAACATTAGAAAGTTACAAAGATGGGGTTGAATTAACTGCAAAACAGCTAACTACTTCATTTGAAAAATTTAATATTGAAGCATTAGATCCTTTAGGTGAAACATTTGACCCTAATTTTCATCAAGCAATGACAATGTTGGATTCTGAAGAAGAAGCTAATAAGATTCTTTCTGTTTTCCAAAAAGGATATACGCTAAACGGAAGAGTTTTAAGACCCGCATTAGTATCGGTTTCAAAAGAAAAAGAAAAAAAAACTTGAAATATATATAAGTACCCCTATTTATAGTGTAAGAATTTAATTTTATTAAGGAAATATTTAAAATGGCAAAAACTATTGGAATTGATTTAGGAACAACGAACTCATGTGTTTCTGTTATGGAAAATGGCAAACCAAAGGTAATTGAAAATACTGAAGGTACTAGAACAACGCCATCAATTGTTGCATTTCAAGAAGGTGGAGAATCTCTTGTAGGTGCTCCGGCAAAAAGACAAGCTGTTACGAATCCTGAAAATACAGTTTATGCAGTTAAGAGATTAATTGGAAGGAAATTTAGCGAAGATGAAGTTCAAAAAGATATAGGCTTAATGCCTTATAAAATTTCAAAAGCAGATAATGGAGATGCTTGGGTTGAAATAAAGGGTGAAAAAATGGCACCACCTCAAATCTCTGCAGAAATTTTAAGAAAAATGAAGAAAACTGCAGAAGACTATCTTGGTGAAGAGGTTTCAGATGCGGTTATTACTGTACCTGCATATTTTAATGATAGTCAAAGACAAGCTACTAAAGATGCTGGGAGAATTGCTGGATTAGACGTTAAAAGAATTATTAATGAGCCAACTGCAGCTGCTTTAGCTTTTGGCTTAGATAAAAAAGAAGGCGATAGAAAAATTGCTGTTTATGATTTGGGAGGTGGTACCTTTGATATTTCCATTATTGAAATATCAAGCGTAGACGGCGAACATCAATTTGAAGTTCTATCAACAAATGGAGATACTTTTTTAGGTGGTGAGGATTTTGACAATAGAATCATTGATTTTCTTGCTGAGGAATTTAACAAAGAGAATGGTGTAGACATAAGTAAAGATGTTCTTGTTAAACAAAGACTCAAAGAAGCTGCAGAGAAAGCTAAAATTGAATTATCAAGTAGTACTCAAACAGAAGTTAATTTACCTTATTTAACTGCAGATGCTTCTGGTCCAAAACATTTGGTCGTTAAATTAACTCGGGCAAAACTTGAATCTTTAGTTGAAGATCTTATAGAAAGAACTATTGCTCCGTGTAAAACTGCTTTGAAAGATTCTGGAGCTTCAAATGAGATCGCTGATGTAATTCTTGTTGGTGGTCAGACTAGAATGCCCAAAGTTCAGGAAAAGGTACAAGAGATATTTGGAGTTGAGCCGAGAAAAGACGTTAATCCCGATGAAGCTGTTGCAGTTGGTGCAGGAGTTCAAGGTGGCGTACTTCAAGGAGACGTAAAAGATGTATTGTTGTTAGATGTTACTCCCTTGAGTTTAGGTATTGAAACAATGGGTGGTGTTATGACAAAGTTAATCAAAAAAAATACTACAATTCCTACAAAGGAGTCTCAGACATTTTCAACAGCAGAAGATAACCAAAGCGCAGTAACAATTAATGTATTTCAAGGTGAAAGGGAAATGGCTGCTGGAAATAAAAGTTTAGGCCAATTTAATCTTGATGAAATACCAGCAGCTCCTCGAGGAACACCTCAAATAGAAGTTACATTTGATCTTGATGCAAATGGTATCTTGCATGTCAACGCAAAAGATAAAGCTACAGGTAAAGAAAATAAAATTGTTATTAAATCTAGTGGCGGCCTAAGTGAGGAGGAGATTAAAAAAATGGAAGATGATGCTGAACTTCATGCAGAGGAAGATAAAAAATTACGAGAATTAGTTGATGCAAAAAACCTTTCTGAAGGTATGATCCATTCAGTTAAAAAGACTATGACTGACCACCCTGACAAAGTAGAAAAAAATGAAAAAGAAAAAATAGAGAAAGCTATTAACGAGCTCGAAGAAGCTTTAAAATCTGATAATAAAGATGATATTGAAGCAAAAAATAAAATACTTGCTGAAGCATCTCAAAAACTTGGTGAAAAAATACATGCTGATCAACAAGCTAGTCAAGCACAACCAAAAGAAGATGGAAAAAATAAAGAAAAGACTGTTGATGCTGAAGTTGTTGATGCTGAATTTGAAGAAGTAAAAAAAGACGACAAGAAAGACGACAAGAAAAAATAAATAATTCTTTAAATAATTATATATAGTAGAGGTAATTAAAATTACCTCTACTATATTTTCGCTATGGCTGATAAAAAAGATTACTACGATACTTTAGGTTTAAATAAACAAGCTTCAGATACTGAAATTAAAAAAGCTTATAAAAAGCTTGCAATGAAGCATCATCCAGATCGTAATGATGGCAATCCTGAAGCAACTGAAACCTTCAAAGAGGTCAAAAAAGCTTACGATGTCTTATCCGATCCACAAAAAAAAACAATTTATGATCAATATGGGCATGCTGGCGTAGATCAAAATATGGGTGGCGCTGGTAGTGCAGATTTTGGTGATGCTTTTGGCGATATATTTGGCGATATATTTGGAGGTGGAAGATCAAATACGAGATCTAATGTTTATCGTGGTGCTGATCTTAGATTTAATATGGAGATTTCACTTGAGCAAGCAGCTAAAGGAACAGAAAATCAAATAAAAATACCAGTAATGGTCTCATGTGAATCATGTAAAGGATCAGGTGCAAAAAAGGGATCTCAACCAATTGAATGTGGAACTTGTCATGGACAAGGACAAGTTAGAATGCAGCAAGGCTTCTTTTCAGTTCAACAAGAATGTCCAAATTGTAATGGTGTAGGAACGACTATTAAAGATCCTTGTCCAGATTGTGATGGGTCAGGCCGCATCAGAGAGACTAAGACATTATCAGTTAAAATACCTATTGGAGTAGATGATGGTGATCGTATTAGACTTTCGGGTGAAGGCGAAGCTGGAACTAATGGAGGGCCTACAGGTGATCTTTATGTAGTTATTAATTTAAAGGAGCATCAAATTTTTGAACGTGATGGGGCAAATTTACACTGTGAAATGCCTATTAGTTTTTCTACTGCAGCACTTGGTGGTGAATTAGAAATTCCTACTCTTGATGGAAATGCTAAAATAAAAATTCCTCCTGAAACACAAACAGGTGCAGCATTTAGATTAAAAGGCAAAGGTATTAAACCAGTTAGAGAAAATCAGATAGGTGATTTACACTGTCACGTTGTAGTTGAAACACCAGTTAAGCTAACTGAAAAACAAAAAAATATTCTAGAAGAGTTAGAGCGAATGAATCAAGCTGATAGTGACAAACATAGTCCTAGATCTAAAACTTGGCTTGATACAGTTAAAGATTTTTTTGAATAATTAAAATGTGTCTTTTTGAATTAACTCTATTTTATAGCCATTAGGGTCTTCAACGAATGCTAGTAGTAACTTTGATCCCATCATAGGGCCTGCTTCTCTAACTACATTTCCACCTTTAATCTTTATTTCTTCACAAGCTATATAAACATCATCAACTTCAATGGCAATATGGCCAAAAGCATTTCCATGATCATAATTATCAGTACCCCAATTGTGAGTTAACTCAATAACTGTAACTTCTTTCTCACCTCCATAACCCATAAAAGCAAGTGAAAATTTTCCTTCAGGGTAGTCTTTTTGACGTAAAACCTTCATTCCAAAAATATTTTGATAAAAATCAATTGATTCTTTTAAATCATTAACTCTAAGCATGCTATGAAGTATTCTCATTTTTAATGCCTTTTATTAGTTTATTTATTTTTTGGTGGGTATGAATACAAACTAATATTACCCGCTACAGAAATTCTTGGTTCATCACAATTATAAAACTGATTAACAGAATGTTTTAACTGTGCTGGGAATAGAACTAAAGTACCCTCAACAGATTTACCCATTGCAATTTCGTAATTAACTATTTTTCCTAAAGTATCTGTGAAAGTAAAATAAAAGTTTGAAATTTTCCCTTGAGAATTGCTATTAGCTGCTATTGGAATTGAATTTTGTTCTTCAGATTCAGTAGGGATTTTCATCCAAACTACCCAGCTATATACTCCATTATGCGCATGCATGGGATTAAATTCATTTTGAAATTGATAATTTACCCACCACTCAGTAAGTCTTGATTCAGTATCAGATAAACCAGAGACTTGAGAACGATATGGAAGTCCAAATTGTTTTGGATATTCACTACAAAGTGGCATAACTATCTTGGAGATTGGATCAAGATCATATAAGCCCATATTAAGAGATTTAGAAATATTCCCTGCTAATTGAGCATTAATAACATCATGTTTTTTATTCGCTTCATCGATTCTCTTCCATAAAAAATTCATCTCTTCTTGAGTAAGATTATATGAAAGATATCCAGGGTTAGGGTTAAAGTGATGAACATTATATTTCATGAAGTCTTTACTTTAATATTGTTTAAAAAGTTAGCAACTTCATGTGATACAAATTTAGAATAATCTCCATTTAAATCAATCACTTGACGAACTAGTGAGGAATTAATTGATTTAAAGGGATCTGCCGCAATTAAAAAAATATTTTCTAAGGTGTTATCCATCGTACTATTCATTTGAGCAATTTGTGATTCATAATTAAAATCAGTTGAATTTCGTGCACCTCTTACAACCACATTTATATTATTAGCTTTTGCAAAATCAATAGTCAAACAATCATAAGAGCTAAAAGTAACATTAGAATATTGACTCGAGATAATTTCAATTAATTTTAACCTGTCTTCTAGGAGAAACATCGTAGATTTTGGAGATTCTTTAGCAACTGCAACTAATAGATGATCAAAAAGATTAGCAGCTCGATAAATAATTTCTTCGTGGCCTAATGTTAGTGGGTCAAAAGTACCTGGATATATTGCATTCATAAAATCTATTTTTTTATTGTAATAAACAAAAGTATACCTTTCCTGCTTTAGAATTCTTTAAAATTTTAAATTCTTTACCTAAATATTGTTTATTTGTTTCAAAATATATGATGCCATTAGGCTTTAAATGATTTTTAATTTTAGTTAAAAGAATATTAGGATCAGCTATTGAAAATGGAGGATCGTAGAAAATAATATCAAAAAGCTGTGCATTATTTTCTAGAAAATTTTCTGCTGTTGAATTTATAATTAAGGCATTTGTAGCACTTAAATTATTTTTATTATCGTTAAGATTTAAAATAGCTTTAACATTATTATCAACTAATTGACATGATTTAGCATTTCTTGACAGAGATTCAAAACCTAATATACCACTTCCAGAAAATAAATCGAGACAGACTTTATTCGATAAATCCTGGCCTAACCAATTAAATAATATCTCTCTTACTCTATTTAATGTTGGTCTTAAATTATCAGACTCGTGAAAAAAAATATTTTTTCTTTTCCATGTACCACCAATAATTTTTACTGAACCTTTTTTTTGGCTACTCACTACCAACAATAACTGTAGAAAATTTACTCATATCAACTCGCCTTTGAAATGCAGATTTAATTTCTTCAGCTGTTATTTTATCAATTTTATCAGTAAATGTTTCAAGATAATCTAATGGGTACCCATAAAATGCCATCATACTTACATATTCAAGGATCTTTTTATTACTATCAAGTCTTAGTGGGAACCCACCAATCATAAAATCCTTTGCTCTTCTTAATTCACTTCTAGTTGGACCATTCTTAATAAAGTCAGAGACAGTTTTTTGAATTAATTCTTTTGCTTGTTTTACTTGGCTCTTCTTTGTTTGAATTCCTATTTGAAAAGGACCTACTTCAATAAATGGCATAAAGTAACTATAAACACTATAGGCTAAACCTCTATCCTCTCTAATTTCTTGTGTTAGCCTTGATACAAACCCACCACCACCTAAAATATAATTTCCTAAGTATAACGTTAAAAAATCTGGGTCTCCTCTTTTAATTATTGGGGCTCCATAAAAAAGATGAGCTTGTTTTGCAGGATGACTAATTTCAATATTTTGACCTTTATTGTAATCAACTGAGGGGATTACTGAAATCATTTTATTTTCAGAAAACCCTAGGCTAATCTTATTACCAAAATTTTCAGCCTCTCTTCTTGAAATATCACCTACAATTACAATTGATAATTCATTTGACAAATAACTATTTGTATAGAAATCGTGTAGATCTTTTTTTCTTATTTTTTTAATAGTATCAACTTCGCCAGAACTTGGTAAGCCATAAGGATGTTGATTATATAAAGCTTTCATAAAAGCTTTTGAAGCAATAGAGCTTGGCATTGTTTTTGATTGATTTATACTTGCAATATATCTTTTCTTTTCTCTTTCCAAAATATCACTATCAAAATTGGGTTTATGAAGAACCAATGTTAATAAATCAACAGCCTCGTTTTTTTTATCAGATAATGTTCTTACACTAAACCCACTTTTATCCTGATCAAAGGAGCTGTCAAGTTGAGCGCCCAAATCTATAAACTTATTAGCTAGATCTTCTTCATTTATTCCGTCTGATCCTAAGACCATCATATGATTTGTAAGTGATGCCAATCCACTATTTTGTATGGTGTCCTTGACGCTTCCAGCCCTAAAATCAACGTTAATATCTAATATTGGTAAATCATGATTTTCAATAAAATATATACGGGCTCCATTATCTGATTTCCAATGTTGGATGTCTAATTTGGCAAATGTAAAATTAGAAAATAAAAATAATCCTAAGATAAAAATATTTTTAATGAGCATGAGGTTTTCCTTTCGATATTTTATTTTTATCCAGAGGTTGAGGATCTAAAGTCACTATAGTTAATGCATCATCATGGAAATATTTTTTAATGACAGCTTGAATTTCTATAGATGTAACTTGCTTAATATTGTCTATATAATCATCTACTATTTTATGAGAGTAACCCATAGTTTCTAGCTGCCCAATTTGCATAACAGCTCCATAAACAGAATCTTTTTGATAGACTTCTCCAGCAATAACACTTGTGATTACTCTTTTTAATTCCGCGTCAGTAACCCCATTATCAACAATATTTTTTAACTCAAGTTTTAAATATTTTTCTAAATCAACAACAGAGATTGTTTCGCTTGGTGTAGCATACATTTCAAATGAACCTTGTCCTCCTCTTGAAAGCATACTATAGCCCGCTCCAACACTTATTGCTCTTGAGGTGTTTCTAACGAGATTCTGATTAAGTCTTGATGAGCTAGTACCTGACAAAATACCAACTAAAACTTCAAGGGCGAAAGCTTCTTTTTTATTTTTTATACCATCTTTTCCTAAGGTAGGTGTTGGGTAGCCCATTTGAATATAAGGTAATTTACTCGGTGCTTTAAGTATTGCCCTCCTAGATCCGTTCTGTTTTGGTTCAATTTGTGGCTTCCTCTTAGCTATTTCAAATGCTGGAATATTTCCAAAATATTTTTTTGCTTCAGCAAAAACCTCTTTGGCATCAACGTCTCCACCAACAACTAATATTGCATTACTAGGGCTGTACCACATTTTATACCACTCAAGTGCATCTTCATGTGTCATATTCTCAAGATCGCTCATCCATCCAACTATTGGTCTCCCATAAGGATGAGCTCTAAAAATTAGAGAGTTGAATAACTCGTTAACTTGAGCTTTTGGTTTATCGTCTGTTCTCCATCGACGTTCTTCCATTACTACTTGAATTTCTTTTTTGAATTCTTCTTTAGTTATAACAAGATTTTGCATCCTGTCAGATTCCATTTTCATAGATACCGGTAATTTTGATTTTTCTAAGCGTTGAAAATAAGCAGTATAATCTGCCCCAGTAAATGCATTTTCTCTTCCACCTGCAGCTGCAACAATTTCTGAATATTCTCCGGGTTTAGTTGTTTTAGTTCCCTTAAACATCATATGTTCAAGCAAATGAGCAACCCCAGTTTTACCATTAACTTCATCAAGGCTTCCTGCTCTGTACCAGACCATTGATACTACTACTGGTGAACGATGATCTTCCTTTACTAAAACCCTCATGCCATTTTTTAGCGTTATCTCTTGAACTTGAAGGTCAGCATGGGCAAATAAAGGTAATAAAGATAAAATAAATACTATTTTTAAATAATTCACATGTAATCCTTTTTACTTAATACTTGTATAATAATAGTTTACTGACCATTATCATAAAAATAAGTTCTTAATTATAGAAAAAATAATGTTTGATTTTCTTAAAAAATTAGTATCAAAAACAAAAACAGCCAAAAAAAAGGTTAAAAAATCTGCT
>JAOHSH010000008.1 GCA_028122555.1 Methylophilaceae bacterium | reverse complement strand
CAGCAATAAAAGCTATTAAAGAAGGGCTAACAAAATACACACCTGTCTCTGGTCTTCCCTCCTTAAAAAAATCTGTAATTCAAAAATTTAAGCGGGATAATAAGCTTGATTATGAAATGAATGAAGTGATTGTAGGTGTAGGCGGCAAGCAATGTATATTTAATCTTTTTTTAGCATTATTAAACTCCGGAGATGAAGTGATTGTCCCAACACCATATTGGGTCTCATATACAGATATTGTAGAGTTTACTGGGGCTTCTCCGATATTAATTCATTGTGGAATTGAGCAATCATTTAAAATTACTACTAAACAATTAGAAGAGTCCATTACTAGTAAAACTAAAATTCTTGTGCTCAACTCACCTTCAAACCCAACTGGATCTGTTTATTCTGAAAAAGAGCTTAAAGAGTTAACCAAAACACTATTAAAATATCCAGATATTTATATATTAACTGATGACAT
Organism: Methylophilaceae bacterium; assembly: GCA_028122555.1. GTDB lineage: Bacteria > Pseudomonadota > Gammaproteobacteria > Burkholderiales > Methylophilaceae > BACL14. The sequence continues at coordinate 38,724 of JAOHSH010000008.1, read as the reverse complement.
CTATGAACATATCAGGCTTGATGAGCAGCCTTTCAATAATATAGTTATGGTAGAACCAAAATTAAAAAATCGTTGCATAATCATAAATGGGGTATCAAAAGCATATTCAATGACTGGCTGGAGGATTGGTTTCGCTGCTGGGCCTAAAAAAATTATTTCCGCTATGAGTATTTTACAATCCCAATCAACATCTAATCCAACTTCAATCTCTCAAGCTGCTGCAGAGGCGGCATTATTAGGAGACCAATCTTGCATTACTCCTATGCTAAATGCATTTAAAGAAAGACATGCTTTTGTGGTTAATGCGTTCAATAATATTGATGGAATTAATTGTATAAAAGCCCAAGGTGCTTTCTACTCATTTCCTTATGCTAAAAATGCAATCGAAAATCTTTATAAAAAAGGTAAAATAAACAAAAAAAATGATATAGCTTTTAGTGAGTACTTACTTGATAGCAAAGGTGTCGCAGTTGTTCCAGGATCAGCATTTGGTGCAGAAAATTACTTTAGAATCTCTTTTGCTACATCAATGGACAATCTAAAAGAAGCATTATTAAGAATTAAAGAAGCAATAGAAGGCTAGAATCAAAATACAATGTTGTGCTAAAATGCTCGCTTTCTAAGATATTCCCCAATAGCTCAGTTGGTAGAGCAATGGACTGTTAATCCATGTGTCCCTGGTTCGAGCCCAGGTTGGGGAGCCATATTTAAAGGGTTCAAATTTGAGCCCTTTTATTATATTCTGAAGCAAATATTATTTTTTTTGTCTATTTATCTCGTAAAGACATATTCCAGAAGCAACACTTACATTAAGACTTTCAACTTGCCCCAACATTGGTATTGAAAAAATATCATCGCATAATTGTTTAGTAAGACGTCTCATTCCTCTACCTTCTGAACCCATAATAAGAGCAATTGATCCATTAAAATTAATTTGATTTAGTGATTTATTTGATTGATCATCTGTACCATAGATAAATACCCCATTATCTTTAAGATAACGTATTGTTCTAGCGAGATTTGTTACAACTACAAATGGAATAGATTCAGCTCCTCCTGATGCAACTTTTCTCACCGTAGAATTTAAACCTACCGCATTGTCTTTTGGACAAACTATAGCATCAACGCCCATAGCATCAGCAACCCTAAAACATGCTCCTAGATTATGGGGATCTTCAATACCATCTAATATTAAAATCAAAAGTGGTTTTGGTTGATCAGCCTCAACAATATCTTCAATTGTTACGTACTTATTTTTGACGTCACGAATTATTGCAACAACGCCTTGATGTTTTTGGTTTGAAATAAAGCCATCTAATCTGTCTTTATTAGATAAGTGGTACTTAATTTGGTGCATATCAATTAACTTCATCAAATCATTAACTCGACCATCAGTTCTAAATTCATCAATAAAAATTTCTTTTATGGAGAGAGGATCTATTCTTATATGACTCGTTATAGAATGAAAGCCATAAATTATTTGCTCTGTACTCATTATCGTTTAGCTCTCTTTAAATGATTAGATTTTTTCTTTTTTGGTTTTATGGTTTTGAGTTTAGCTTTGGCTCCCTCTAAAGTGAAATCAATCTTAATTGTTTCTAAGTCAACTCTTACAACTTTAACTTTTAACCTATCCCCCAATCGATAAGATAATGTAGTTCTTTCACCTATAATTGCATGCTTACTTTTATCGTAATTAAAATAATCATTTCCAAGCTCAGTGACGTGAAGTAATCCTTCAATATATACTTCGTCTAATTCAACAAAAAGCCCAAAGCCAGTTACACCTACAACTGTTCCTTCAAAAATTTGACCAACTTTATCTTGCATAAAATAACACTTGAGCCATGACTCAACATCTCGCGTAGCCTCATCAGCAGTTCTCTCTGTCCCAGAACAATGCTCTGCAATCTTTATAATATCTTTTAACTTAAGCGGTTTTTTTAGTAATTTGCTTTTAATTGCTCTATGAACAACAAGGTCTGGGTATCTTCTAATTGGTGAAGTAAAATGTGTATAAGCATCATAAGCGAGACCAAAGTGTCCTAAATTCCTATTGCTATAAACAGCTTGCTGCATTGATCTTAACAAAACTGTTTGTAAAAGATGAGCTTCTGGTCGAGTTGATACCTTTTCAACCAGATATCTATAATCTTTAGGAGTGGGTTTATTGCCACCTTGAAGTGATAAACCAAATTCAGCAAGAAAGTTTCTTAAATTCTCAAGCTTTTCTTCTGAAGGGCATTCATGATTTCTAAAAAGTGTATCAATATTATCTTCAAGTAAGAATTCTGCTGCACACACATTTGCTGCAAGCATACACTCCTCAATAATTCGGTGAGCTTCGTTCCTATAGATTGGCTTTATAAAATCAATCTTTCCATGCTCATTAAAAACAATAGCTGTTTCTGTAGAATCGAATTCTAAAGCACCTCTTTTTTCTCTTTCACTTAGCATTATTCGATAAAGCTTTTGTAGATTTTTTAAATCTGGAACAATAGTACTAAATTCACTTTTCAATACTTTATCGTCATGGTTCAAGATTTTATCAACTATTGTGTAAGTAAGCCTTGCCTTAGAATTCATTACTGAAGGATAAAATTCATAAGATACTATTTTTCCTTTTTGATTTATCACCATATCGCAAATCATACAAAGCCGATCAACTTTTGGCTTTAAGGAACATAATCCATTTGAAAGCTCTTCTGGTAACATGGGTATTACTCGTCTAGGAAAATAAACAGAATTTCCTCTTTCAGCTGCTGAGAAATCTAATTCACTTGATGGTTTAACATAGTTACTTACATCAGCTATTGCTACTACTAACCGCCAGTTAATACCATCATATTCAGCATAAACTGCATCATCAAAATCTTTAGCAGACTCACCGTCAATAGTAACTAAAGCTAAATCTCTGAGGTCTTTTCTACCTTTAAAATCAGATGCCTTTACGTCAGGTAAAAACTCGTTAGACTCATTAAGAACATTTTTACTAAACTCATATGGAAGATTATGTTTTCTTAAGGCAATTTCAATTTCAATTCCACTATCTTTATAATCACCAAGAATACTGATGACTTTTCCCATCGGTTTAGATTTAAAACTAGGCTGTGTAGTAATTTCTACCTCAACTATCTGACCAACTTTAGCCTTCATATCAGATTCATAAGGTATTAAAATATCCTGACAAATCCGTTTATCTTCAGCGGCCACAATAGTAACACCTTGAGATTGTATTATTCTTCCAACCAATACTGTATTAACCCTTTCTAGGACTTCAACAATTTTACCCTCCAGCTTTCCTTTTCGATCTTGTCCAGTAACCTGGATCATCACCCGATCGTTGTTAAAAACTTGACTCATCTCCCTAGGAGTTAAAAATATATCACTTTGTGTATCATCATCTGGTATGAGAAAACCAAATCCATCTGGATGGCCAGATACCCTTCCAGGAATTAAATTAAGCTTATCTGAAATACAAATAACATTTTTCCTATTAATTAAAATTTGTCCTTGGCGAACCATTGCTCTTAAACGCTTTTCAATAATAGCTATTTCATCATCTTTAATTTCTAAAATTTGAAGTAACTCTTTTTTATTAATTGGTATACCATGATCTGACATAACTTGAAGAATCAATTCCCGACTGGGAATTGGATTATCATAAAGATTTATTTCTCGTTCAGACTCAGGATCATTATCCCTTATTTTAATTTTCTTTTTTGACATCAGAGTTTTAAATGTTTATTTATGTGCATAAAGATGAGGGATGTTACGCCCTATTCCCTTAAAGTCCAACCCAAAACCATAAACATAAGCGTTAGGAACTTCTAATCCAGTAAAGTCTGCCTTAATTGGCTTTATTTTTTCTATTTTTTTATCGAACAAAACAGCAATTAATACTTTTTTAGCACCCATTTCAAAAAGATTTTTCTTTATAGTTTTTAATGTTATACCTTCATCTAAAATATCATCTAAAACTAAAACTACTTTACCTTTAATTAGATCTAATTTTGGTTTATAAATCCAATTAACAGTTTGGTGTCCTCGATTATTTAAATATCTAGTTGCATGAATATAATCTAATACACATTGACAATTTAGTTTTGGAATTAGATGTCCCGAAAAAATAAGGCCACCATTCATAACAGGAAGGATTGTAACTTCTTCATTACTTAATAAAAAATTACATTGATCTGCAATAGATGAGATTGCATCACATATTTTTTTATTATTATATATAAGAGAAGATTCAGATATTAACTCTTTATAATTCATTTCTTCAACCGCGATTTTAAATAACTCTCTAATTCATTACCAAAAATTTTATTTCTTAGTGCGTATTCAATATTGGCTTTGATAAAGCCTAATTTGTCTCCACAATCATATCTTATTCCCTCAAATTCATAAGCATAAACAGAACTAGTCGATATCATTAATTTTATACCATCAGTTAATTGAATTTCATTACCTGTTCCAAATGAGATATTTTCTAAGGATTGTAATATTTCATTGCAGAAAATGTAGCGGCCCACTACTCCTAAGTTTGATGGTGCTTCTTCAGGCTGAGGCTTCTCAACAATGTCAGTTAGTTTCATTATTTTTTGACTTTTATCCGTTATCGAAGCAATTCCATATTGAGCAGAATAAGCTTTATCAATTTTATGAACAGAAATAATGGAAGATTTAGTATCTCTATATAAATCTACCATTTGCCTTAAAACCCCAGTTTTAGCATCAATTAGATCATCAGCCAAAATAACAGCAAAAGGTTCATCATTAATAATTGGTTTTGCTTGTAATATTGCATGTCCCAACCCTAAAGGCTCTTCTTGAAAAACATATTTACACAAAATCCCATCCGGGATTATTTTATTCATTTTATTTAATAATTCTTTTTTTTCTTTTGTTACGTTAGACAAGTTAGTATTCAATTTACTATCGAAATGATCTCGAATGGAAGTTTTTGATTTAGAAGTAACAAAAATAAGTTCAGTAAACCCCGCCTCTAGAGCTTCCTCAACTGCATATTGAATTAATGGCTTATCTACAACAGGTAACATTTCTTTAGGTGTTGATTTTGTAGCTGGAAAGAATCTAGATCCTAGGCCAGCAACAGGAAAAACAATTTTATTAAGTCTCATACCTTTAAGCCTAATACATATTTAATATTAGTGTATAAGAGTTTTTTAATCATTTTCAATATTCCAACTGGTTTTTTTTTGACAATCTTCAATTTTATTTTCAACCCATATTGCATCTTTATTAGAAATTTCTTTTTTCCAAAAAGGTGCATCAGTTTTAAGATAATCAATAATAAATTCACATGCTTGAAATGCATTTTTTCTATGTTGACTAGCAACAATAACTGCCACAATAGGCTCACTTGGAAGCAATTTTCCTATCCTATGAATTATAAAAACATCCTCAAGATTCCATCTAGTCTTAGCTCTTAACTCAATCTTCATTAATGCTTTTTCAGTCATGCCTGGATAATGTTCAATATCCATTTGTTTTAACTTCTTTATGGCTATTTTTTTATCAAATTCCCTGACATAACCAACAAAAGATACAACAGCCCCTATTGAAGACTTATCTGCCCTTAAATTTGATATTATTTTTTCAATATTAAATAACTCTTTTTGTATAAATATTGCCATTTAACCGCCTGTAATTGGGGGGAAAAAAGCTAATTCATCCCCATCTTTCAGAGGACTACTCCACTCAGAAATTTCTTGATTAATTGCAACTCTAATTAAGTCTTTTGAACTTAAAAGTTTTATCCATGAACCTTGCTCTTTTTCAATTAAAAACTTTACTAATTTTTCGGGAGAATTTATAGATTCTTCGATCTTAATATTTTTTTCTTTAAAACCAAACATCTCTCGAATCCCAGCAAAAAAAAGGATATTAATTTTCATTGTCTTTCTTCTCGTTACCCGAAATCTGCTCTTCAAATTCTAATAAATCTTTTGAATCTTCTTCTAACTCTACCCTCTCAATCTGAGAAAATCTGTTTGAAATTTTTTGACTAGATTTATGAACATCTTGAGCGTTCTCATGAGCTAAGCGAATATTATCAGCTAATTTTTTCATTCTTGTATCAAATCTATCAAAATCTTTACCTAATTTTCCAAGTTCTGACTTAATAACGTGAACTTGTTTTCTCGTTTCGACATCCTTTAAAACAGCTCTAGCAGTATTAAGAACAGCCATGAGAGTGGTTGGGGAAACTAACCATACTTTTTTAGACATTGAATCTTGGATTAGCTCAGGATGATATGCATGTATCTCAGCAAAAACTGCTTCTGCTGGAATAAACATTACAGCACCGTCAGAAGTTTCTCCTGGAATAATATATTTGCTAGCTATATCATTGATATGTTTACGAACATCTAATTTAAATTGCTTTTGAGCTTTAGCCTTATCTAAATCTGACGCTGTCACATCAAACATCCTTTGATAATTTTCCATAGGGAATTTTGAATCTACAGCCACTGTTCCAGTTGGCTCAGGCAAGAATAAAACACAATCTGCTTTTAAACTATTTTTAAATGTATGTTGAAATGCAAAAGAGTCTGGTGGCAAAATATTCTTAATAAGGCCTTCTAATTGAAGTTCTCCAAAAGCACCTCTAGATTTCTTGTCTCCTAATAACTCTTGTAGACTTACCATATTTGTTGTTAGGCCATCAATTTTTTTCTGAGCCTCATCTATCGTTGCTAGTCGTTCCATTACACTAACAAAAGTAGCATTTGTTTTTTTAAATCCTTCCTCAAGCCTTTCATGAACCTTGCCAGTTATCTCTTGAAGTCTTTTATCTACTGTTTTGGTTAAACTTTCGACACTTGCCATTAATTGCAAGGAAGTATTCTTAAGTGAAGACTGAACAGTTTCTTGTTGCGTTTTTCCTTGTTCAGATAATGTTTTATGAAGCCTATCTGAAAGCTTATTTAAAGCATCATTTATATCAACGAGCATTTGACGATGTTTTTCTTCCAGAACCTTTGGAACATCTTGATCTTTTTTTGTTTGAAATATCTTCCATAAAATAATTAAACTAATAGTTATAATTATTAATAGAAGAATCTCAATAATCATTTTTACTTAGCTGCTTTAAGCGCTTGCTCAACATCAGCAATAATATCGTCGATATGCTCTATTCCAACTGAGATTCTGACCATATCAGTACTTACACCTGCTGCTTTCAATTCCTCCGGATTTAACTGTCTATGAGTCGTAGAAGCAGGATGACAGGCCAGAGATTTAGCGTCTCCTATATTTACTAATCTTAAAATTATTTGTAAGGCATCAATAAATTTTGTACCTGCTTTAATTCCACCTGTTATTCCAAAACTTATTATTCCAGAGGCTTTACCTTGCGTAATTTTTTTACAATTTGCATTATATTTATCATTAGGTAGTGCTCCATAATTAACCCAATCTACTTGTTCATGAGATTCAAGAAATTTTGCTAATACTAAGGCGTTATCACAATGCCTTTCCATCCTTAGACCAAGTGTTTCAAGACCTTGCATTATTAAGAAGGCGCTATGTGGAGAGAGTGCTGCGCCTGTATTTCTTAAGGGAACAACTCTACAGCGGCCAATAAATGCAGCGGGGCCTAAAGCCTCTGTATAGACAACTCCATGGTAAGAAGGATCTGGCTCATTAAGCATTGGATATTTTTTTGGTTCTTTAGCCCAGTTAAATTTTCCAGAATCAACAATAATTCCGCCAATTGTTGTACCGTGGCCACCAATATATTTAGTTAAAGAATGAATAACAATATCAGCACCAAAATCAAAAGGTTTACATAAATAAGGTGTTGGTACAGTATTGTCAACAATTAAAGGTATGTTATGTTTGTGAGCAATATCTGCTAATTCCTTTAGATCAACAATGTTACCTAATGGGTTGCCGATTGACTCACAATATAGTGCTTTAGTTTTATCATCAATAGCAGAATCAATGGCATCGAAATCTCCTGCGTCAACCATTTTTACATTAATACCTTGTTGAGGAAAGGTATGCGCAAATAAATTATATGTACCTCCATACAATTGGTTTGTACTGACAATATTATCCCCCGTTCGTGTAATACACTGAATTGCAGCAGTAATAGCAGCCATTCCAGATGCTAAGGCAAGAGAAGCAATTCCACCCTCCATCTCAGCGAGTCTCTGTTCAAGAACCGCATTTGTAGGATTCATTATTCTGGTATAAATATTACCTTCAACTTTAAGATCAAATAAATCAGCTCCGTGCTGAGTGTTATCAAAAGTAAATGATGAGGTTTGGTAAATTGGTGTTGTAGCTGCCTTTGTTGTTTTCTCTGACTCATATCCATGATGTAAAGCAATAGTTTCTAATTTCATTTCATTCCACTCCCTATTAGTGATTAATTAAATATTAACAGATAAAGAAATACCTATTTAACAATATTTTTTTATTCGACTAATGTTATATCGATCATTTTAAATTCTTCTTTTATTTGTTTCTCAGCTCCAATTGGTAATGAAATAAGAACTTCAACTTTTTCTTTAAATATTTTTTCATATATTTTACCTTTATTCTTATAAATTACATTAATTAATTTATTTAACTTATTGTATTCTATTAATATTTTATACTTATTATAGTTAATAAAAATAGCTATTTTGGAATTGATTAATGCATCTATTCCTGCTTGACTATAGGCTCTTGCAAGCCCACCCATCCCTAAATTTATGCCTCCATAATAACGAACAACTGCAAGACCGCTATTGATAATTTTTTTAGTTTCTAATATCTTAATTAAAGGTCTTCCCGCCGTCCCGGATGGCTCACCGTCATCACTAAAATGAGGTTCAATAATATTCTTTTTAATTCGTAAACCAAATACCGTATGACTTGAAGATGGGTTATTTTTCTTTATCTCGCCTACTCTATCTAAAAATTGCTTTCTTGACCTTGATATGATGCTATAACCAATGAATTTTGATTTATTTATTACTAACTCAGATTTCCCCTCTGAAGTTATTATGAGCACTGTTAACTAAGGCCCTCAATTTCTCCGTTATTATTAATAGAAATTCCTTCACTTGCTGGTTTCAAAGGTAGTCCAGGCATAGTCATAACACTTCCACAAATGGCGACAATAAAACCCGCACCCCTAACCAACCTAATCTCTCTAATAGTAAGTATGTGATCCGAAACAGCACCAATACCTTTTGGATCACCAGAAAAAGAATATGGTGTTTTTGCAATACACACTGGAAAATGTGCATATTCATCTTCAATTTTTTTAAGTTGTATTAAAGCCTCATCCTCAAATTTAACATCTTTAGCTCGGTAAATTTTTTGTGCGATTATTGATAATTTAGATGCGATAGAATCTTTTGTATCGTAAAGAAATTTAAATTGATTTGGCTTTTCAACAAGAGTTATTACCTCTTGAGCTAATGCTTCTGCACCTTTGGAGCCATGCCCCCAATGTGAACATAGAATAGCTTTGAAACCTAAGTCCTCAACTTTTTCTTGAACAAATTTTACCTCCTCATCGGTATCTGTTTGAAAATGATTAATAGCAACTACTATATTTAAACCAAAATGTTGACTACAATTTTCAATATGGCGCTCAAGATTAGAAAATCCTTTCTCAAGTGCATTTAGATCCTGCTTGTTGAGATCTTCAACTTTTTTTCCACCGTGGTATTTCATTGCCCTTATAGTAGCTACAATGACAATCAAACTAGGATTTAATCCTGTTTGACGACACTTAATATCAATAAATTTTTCCGCCCCTAAGTCAGCGCCAAAACCAGCTTCAGTCACAACATAGTCAGCCATATCTGCTCCTAATTGAGTAGCAATATATGAGTTACATCCATGTGCAATATTAGCAAATGGACCTCCATGAATTAAGACTGGATTATGCTCTAATGTTTGAACTAAATTAGGCATAAATGCGTCTTTTAACAAAGCAGCCATTGAGCCTTGAGCTTTTAAATCTTTTGCAAATATAGGAGATTTATTCTTATCAAGATTTTGTGCAACTTGTATTTCTCCCAATCTATTTGTCAAGTCGTCTAATGAAGATGCTAAGCAAAAAATTGCCATCACCTCACTTGCTACTGAAATATCAAATCCACCTTGATATTGATAACGAGCATTATCTATAGTCACCTTTCTTAAGGACCTATCATTCATATCTAAGCCTCTTTTGAAGGTAATTGCATCTGGATCAATGCCTAATTCATTTCCATGATAAATATGATTATCAATCAATGCTGAAAGAAGATTGTTTGCTGAGGTAATAGCATGGAAGTCTCCAGTAAAATGTAGGTTAATATTCTCCATTGGAATTGCCTGTGCATACCCACCTCCCGTAGCACCACCCTTCATCCCAAATACCGGTCCTAATGAAGGCTCACGCAAGCAAGCTATTACACTTTTACCTTGACTTGCAATAGCATCGGTTAATCCAATTGTTGTTGTTGTTTTACCCTCACCTGCTGGAGTTGGGCTCATTGCCGTAACTAAGATCAGTTTTCCATCTTTCTTTTCTGTTTGTCTCAAACCTTTGAGATTGATTTTTGCCATATGAGGACCAAAATTAACCAAAGCTTCTTGAGTAACATTTATTTTTTTTGCAACGTCTTCAATTTTTTTTAAATGTGCACTTTGTGCGATTTCTAAATCAGATTTCATAACTAACCTTTTCATTATTATTTTTATTGATATTAACTCAAAAAACTATTTTTTTAAAAAATTTCTTAATTCTGCATCCTTGATTTCAGGTGTAAACATTTTTATAAAATCATAAGTAAAGCCTCTCACAAAAGTTTCTTTTCTGATTCCAATGAATGTTGTACTTGTTGGAAATAAATGGCTAACATCTCTGCTTTCTAAGAGATTGTCTTTATTTTCATCATAAGCCATCTCAGCAATCAATCCGACACCTAGATCTAATTCAACATAAGTTTTTATTACATCTGCATCAATTGCAGTTAACATAATATTAGGACTAATATTAGCTTCTTTAAAGACTTTTGACACAATTGTACTTCCAGTAAAAGCATAGTCATAAGTAATCATTGGAAAAGAAGCAATATCTTTTAAAGTAATATCTTTTACGTTCATTAAAAAATGATTTTTTGGAAACACCAATATGCGATTCCATGAATAACATGGTAAACATAAAATACTTTCATTTTGCCCAATTGATTCTGTTGCTATACCTACATCCGCCTCACCTTTTAAAATTTGCTCAGTAACCTGTGAAGGGTTACCCTGATGAATATTTAAATCAACTTTAGGATATTTTTTAACGAAAGCTTCAACAACTTTTGGCAATTTGTACCTTGCTTGAGTATGTGTGGTTGCTATTGTAAATCTTCCAGTATCGTCTCTTTCATACTCATTAGAAATATTTTTTATGTTATCTATTTCTCTTATAATTTCTAAAATAGAGTCGTATAGATCATCTCCAGCCTCACTAAGCCCAGTTAATCTTTTTCCATTTCTTTGAAAAATCTTGATCCCAACCTCATCTTCTAACAGTTGAATTTGTTTACTGACACCTGGTTGTGATGTATGTAATGAATCAGCTGCTTTAGATATATTAAAATCATTTTCCACTATTTGATGAACACATCTAAGTTGTTGTAATTTCATATATTTAAAAGTTATATTAATAGAAATATTTATTATTAAAATAGTATATCAAAATCTGATATATTCCACTTCAATTACACTAAATTATTTAATAACATGGGTATTGAGTTCATATTTTCCGGTTTTATAGTTGGCCTTCTAGTTGGCTTAACTGGTGTTGGTGGTGGCTCATTAATGACCCCACTTCTGGTCTTAATATTTAAATTTCCTACAGCAATTGCTATCGGCACAGATCTTCTTTATGCATCAATAACAAAATCTGCTGGGGTTTTTACTCATTCACGTTTAGGTAATATTGAATGGAGCATTGTACGAAATTTAATGCTAGGAAGTATTCCAGCTTCATTCATAATGACATATTATTTAAAAGGTATTGATTTATTTGCATATGAAAATGTAAAAATCATTAATGTTTCTTTAGGGATCGCATTAGTTTTAACTTCTTTTGCAGTCTTATTGCAACCTATTATATCTAAAAAAACAGTTAATAAAAAAACAAGATCTCCAGTTAATACAAAAATTCTTACTATTTTACTAGGGTTTTCATTAGGTATATTAGTTACATTAACTTCAGTTGGGGCAGGAGCTATGGGAGTAACAGCTTTATTGTTACTTTATCCAAATATGAGCATAAAAAAAATTGTAGGTACTGATATTGCTCATGCTGTTCCCTTAACATTATTTGCAGGACTTGGTCATTTAAATTTAGGTACTGTAAATGGATACTTATTGCTATCATTACTAATAGGTTCAATACCAGGGGTATCATTAGGTAGTCATTTAAGTGCAAAAATTGATGAGAAATGGTTACGTTATATTTTAGCCATTATTTTAATAATTGTTGGTATTCAATTAATTAGGTAATAAAAGGTCTTAATATGTATAAATATGACCATATTGATCGAAAAATTGTTAATGAAAGAGTTAATCAATATCAAAATCAACTCGATCGTTATTTAAACAAAGAACTATCAGATGAAGAATTTAGACCTCTTAGGCTTCAAAATGGTCTTTATATCCAACGTCATGCACCAATGCTGAGAGTAGCAATACCTTACGGTCTCCTATCCTCAAATCAACTATATAAATTAGCAGATATTGCTGACAAATATGATAGAGGTTATGGGCATTTTAGTACAAGACAGAATATTCAATTTAATTGGCCAAAGTTAGAGGAAACTCCGGATATCTTAAGAACCTTAGCTGAAGTTGAAATGCATGCTATCCAAACATCAGGTAATTGTATTAGAAACATAACTACTGATCAATTTGCAGGGGTTACTCATGATGAAATTATTGATCCTAGACACGTAGCTGAAATTATTAGGCAGTGGAGTACATTCCATCCTGAATTTGCCTTACTTCCTAGAAAATTTAAAATTGCAATCACTGGTTCGAAAAAAGATCGGGCATTAGTACAGTGTCATGATATTGGTCTAGAATTCTTTATTAATAAGAATAAAAAAATGGCTATTAAGGTATGGGTTGGTGGTGGTTTAGGAAGAACACCTATCATTGGATCAATCATAAAAAATGAACTTGAATGGAAACATATTTTAACTTATTGCGAAGCAATATTACGTATCTACAATCTTTACGGGCGAAGAGATAATATGTATAAAGCAAGAATTAAAATACTGGTAAAGTCCCTTGGTATAGAAGAATTTAAAAAACTAGTTGAAGATGAATGGCAATATATAAAAGATGGGCCAAACACATTAAATATAGAAGAACTTAATCGAATAGGAAAGTTTTTCTCTGAGCCAAACTATAAAAAAAATATTAAAAGTAATCTAAATGACCATAAAAATGAAAAAGCTTTTGGTCAGTGGCTATCTAAATGTACAAATACTCATAAAAATAAAGGATATCGTGCAGTTACTTTCTCTTTAAAAGAAACAGGCAGAGCTCCTGGAGATGCTTCTTCTTCACAAATGAGAGCAGTTGCAGATTTATCAAATGTATATAGTTTTGGTGAAATCAGGGTCTCTCACGAACAAAATTTAATCTTAGCAGACGTTCAAGAAGATAAGTTATATGAATTATGGGTTAAAGCAAAAGAACATCATCTAGTTACTCCTAATATAGGGCTCTTAACAGATATTATATGCTGCCCTGGTGGTGATTTTTGCTCATTAGCAAATGCTAAAAGTATCCCTATCGCTCAATCTATTCAAGACTTATTTGACGATATGGATTATTTACATGATATTGGAGATTTAAATCTTAATATATCAGGCTGTATGAATGCATGTGGACATCATCACGTAGGACACATTGGAATATTGGGTATTGATAAAAGCGGTAGTGAGTGGTACCAAGTTACACTTGGCGGTAATCAAGGTAATTTCGCTAGTATAGGTAAAATAATCGGCCCCTCTTTTTCTGCCGAAGAAATGCCATTTATTATAAAAAAAATTATTGAGGTTTATTTAAAACATAGAAATGAAGAAGAGATTTTTATAGATTGTTTTTCACGAATAGGTCTTGAGCCATTTAAAAATCATATTTATTCTAAAGCAAAGGAAGTTGAATGACATCTCAATTAATTAGGGATAAAAAAATTATTGAAAATGATTGGATTACTACTGAATTAGCCATAGTAGATGAAATTGTAAAAAAACAAGCTGGTAAAGTAGTTGCTTTTAAACTTTCTGGTGAGGATTATCCGGGTACTGAACAAGTAAGTAAAACAACCTATCGACGAAAAGGTAAAATACTCCTGCCATTAAAAGTATTTCTACTACACCAAAACGAATTAAAGGAGAGGTTAGCAAATAAGGAAATTGGTATTTGGCTTTATACGCATGAAGAGATTCATAACTTTATAGAAACATTAGGTGATTTAAATCAATTCCCCATAATAGCTATCTGTGTTGGAAAATTTGCAGATGGGAGAATATTTTCTATAGGCAATCAATTACGTAACAAATATAGTTATAAAAATGAATTGAGGGCATTTGGTGATGTTCTAAGAGATCAAATTTTTTTTCTAAAACGTTCTGGTTTTAATAGCTTTTTAATTAGAAAAGATCGAGATGCAAAAGATGCAATAAAAAGTTTGGATGATTTTAGTGATCCATATCAAGGAGCCTCTGATATTTCAGAGCCTGTATGGAAAAGGATTAAAAGATAATACTACAAGAAAGAAGATTAAAAAATGAATAAAAATATATCTAATTACAATAAGGAATTGAGAGAAAAAGACCCATCAGAAATAATAAAATGGGCATTACGTATAAGTAAAAAACCTTTATTAACAACAAACTTCCGTCCTTATGAGGCTGCGATAATCCATTTATGTACTAAACTAAAGCCAAAAATAAATATTTTATGGTGCGATACAGGCTATAACACAAAGGCAATTTATAGTTATGCAGAAAAAATTATCAACTCTATGAATTTAAATATTAAATTATATGTTCCTTTACAAACTTCAGCTCATAGAGAAGTTTACATGGGGAAAGTCCCAGAAATAGATGATCCAAAACACAAAGAATTTACTGAACAAGTAAAACTTGAACCTTTTAATAGAGCAATGGAAGAAATTAGACCTGACCTATGGATAACAAATTTACGTAAAGGTCAGACTAAATTTAGAAATAATATAGACATAGTAACTTCAACAAAAGAAGGCTTATTGAAAGTAAGTCCTTTTTATTACTGGTCAGATTCAGACCTAGAAAAATATATGAAAGATCATGAATTAGAAAATGAATTTGATTATTTCGACCCAACCAAAGTTGATGAAAAAAGAGAATGCGGACTTCATAACGGTGGCAATAAATAGTGAAGAAATTATTAACACATCTTGATTGGTTGGAATCAGAAGCAATACATATCATGCGAGAAGTTGCAGGACAATGTAGTAATCCAGTTTTACTTTTCTCTGGAGGGAAAGATTCCCTTTGTTTGTTAAGAATTGCAGAAAAAGCTTTTCGTCCTGGAAGATTTCCTTTTCCTTTAATGCACATAGATACTGGTCATAATTATTCTGAAGTAATTAACTTTAGAGATAAAAAGGTTAATGATTTAGGTGAGAGATTAATTGTAGCCTCCCTTGAAGACTCTATGAAAAAAGGTACTGTAGTTTTAAAATCTAATGATGAGCCAAGAAATAAATATCAATCTATTACCCTTTTAGAAGCAATTGAAGAGCATGAGTTTGATTGCTGTATTGGCGGAGCTAGAAGAGATGAAGAAAAAGCAAGAGCAAAAGAGCGAATAATGAGCTTTCGAGATGAATTTGGACAATGGGATCCAAAAAATCAAAGACCTGAGCTTTGGGATTTATATAATGCTAAAACTCATAAAGGGGAAAATATTAGAGCATTCCCAATATCCAATTGGACAGAAATGGATGTTTGGCAATATATTGAGAGAGAAAATCTTGAATTACCAGCCATATATTTTGCACATAAAAGAGAAATCGTCAGAAGATCTAATTCCATTGTTCCAGTAACTGAAGTAACCCCAGTTAAAGATAACGAAGTGATTGAGAACATTATGGTTCGATTTAGAACTGTTGGAGATATTACATGTACTGCACCTGTAGAAAGTAATGCAGATACAGTTAAAAAAATAATATTAGAAACAGCATCAACATCAATCTCAGAAAGAGGTGCTACACGTCTTGATGATCAAGTCTCCGAATCATCCATGGAATTAAGAAAAAAAGAAGGATATTTTTAAAATGCACAAAATTATAAATGATTCTGTACTGAGATTTATGACTTGTGGAAGTGTCGATGATGGAAAGAGTACAGTCATTGGTAGACTTCTATTTGATACTAAAACCATTTTAACGGATACCCTTAACCAAATTGAAAAGACATCTAAAAAAAAGGGTATGACAGATATTGATCTTTCATTAATAACTGATGGACTTCAAGCTGAAAGAGAGCAAGGAATCACAATTGATGTGGCATACCGATATTTTAGTACTGGTAAACGTAAGTATATTATTGCTGACGCCCCTGGTCATGAACAATATACCAGAAATATGGTTACAGCAGCTTCAACAGCTCAGCTCGCAATTATTCTAATAGATGCAAGAAAAGGAATTTTAACCCAAACTAAGCGCCATACATATTTAGCAAAATTACTTGGAATTAAGCATATTATAGTTGCTGTTAATAAAATGGATTTAATTCATTATGACGAAAATCTATACAATAATATTTGTAAAGAATATGAAGAATTCGAAAAAAATATATTGCCTCAAAATGCACCTATTAATATTGACTTTTTACCTATGTCAGCACTCAAAGGGGACATGATTGTTGATAGAGGTACATCAATGAATTGGTATAAAGGATCAACTCTTCTTGAATTCCTTGAAAACCTAGATACTAGTAATGATATTAAAGAATCATCATTACGTCTTCCAATCCAATTTGTATGTAGGCCTAGAAAATCTGCTGATGAAAAACTTCATGATTTTAGAGCTTTCATGGGGCGCATTGAATCTGGATTTATGAAAGTGCATGATAAAATTAAAGTTTTACCTTCTGGATATAAATCATCAATAAAAGAAATAAGAATTGGAGAAAAAGTCATTGAAAAAGCCATACCTGAACAATCGGTAACGGTTTTACTTTCCGATGAAATTGATATATCTAGAGGAGACATGATAGTACATTATGATGATTTGATTAATGTTTCAAAAGAATTTACAGCTATGGTTTGTTGGTTTTCTGAAACTGCCCTATCATCAAACAGAACTTATTTACTTATGCATGCGTCACAAACATCTAAAGCAAAAATTACAGCTATTAACTTTAAAGTAAATATTAGCTCTCTTGCTTCGGAAGATGCAACGGAACTTAAAACAAATGATATTGCAAGTATTTCATTTAAATTAGCTCAACCATTAATTGTTGATAGCTATACTAAAAATAGAGGAACTGGGGCCTTCATAATTGTTGATGAATCAAGCTATCATACCGTTGGTGCTGGAATGATTGAATAATTGGATTACTAAGAAAAATAACATAAAATATTAATTAAATAGAAAAAGGAAAGAAAAGATGACCTATGTTGTAACTGAAGGATGTATTCAATGTAAATATACAGATTGTGTTGATGTGTGTCCTGTAGATTGTTTTGTAGAAGGTCCGAATTTTTTAGCAATTGATCCAGAAGAATGTATTGATTGCACTTTGTGCGTAGCAGAGTGTCCTGCTGAGGCAATTTTTGCTGATGATGACGTACCTGAAGACCAACAAGAATTCATAGAAATAAATGCAAGATTAGCTAAAATATGGCCAGTTATCACTGAAAGAAAAGATCCACTTCCAGATGCAGATAAATTTGTTGGTGAAACCAACAAACTTGAGCTACTAATTGAAAAATAATTTTTTAGTAAAATTGGTATGAATGGTTTTATATATGAATTTTAAATAATTAAGTAATGCAACCTATTACAAAAAGCAATTGGATTGAGGGAAAAGTTTTAGAACATATTAACTGGACTGAGACACTTGCATCAATAAAAATTGATGCAAAAGTAAAGCCCTATGTTTCAGGACAATTTACTAGGATTGCTTTAGAAATAAATAATGAGATTATCAGTAGACCTTATTCTTATGTAAGTTCACCTTTAGATAATTTTTTAGAAATTGTATATGTAAAAATACCAAATGGAATACTTACCCCAAAACTTGGCAAACTTAAACCTGGTGATAAAATTTTAGTTAACAATAATTCTTACGGTTATTTTGTAATGAATGAGGTTCCAGAAGGAGATAATTTATGGATGATTGGAACTGGAACAGGATCAGGAGTCTTTATTTCACTTTTAAAAACTGAAGAGCCCTGGAAAAGATTTAATAAAATTATTTTAATACATGGTGTAAGAAAAGAAAATGAATTAACCTACCAAGATCAAATTAAGAAATTTAATCTTAAATATCCACATAAATTTATTTATATCAAATCTGTAACTAGAGAAAAAATAAAGGGCTGTTTAAATATAAGAATACCCAATGGAATTAATAATGGAAAGCTAGAATCGATTTCTAATACTAAAATATCGAAAAGTTCTCAATTTATGCTGTGTGGAAACCCAGATATGATAAAAGAAACAATATCTTGCTTAAATAACAAAGGTATTGAAATTAATAGAAAAAGTAAGCTTGGAAATATAACTATCGAAAAGTATTGGTAAAATAATTACGTTAAATTTTCCATAACTTTGTTTTACTAATTGTGAATAAACCAATACATAGTAAAAAAAACAATCCTACGGATAAGCCAAAAGTTGAAAACCATAGAATTGGGACAAGAAGACCTGCAACTACTGTTGAAAATAACATTTGCATAAAAGCCTGACCTGAAGCTGCTGTACCTCTTATTTTTGGAAAACAATCTAGGGAAGCAATAGATATAATTGGCATAGCTGATGCCATACCGATATTATAAAGAGCAATAAAGCCTATATTATATAGAGCATCATTTGTCATAAAGAAACAAAAAATTAAATTGCATAACGATATGATAAACATCCAATAGTAACCAAATTTTAAAACTAACTTAGAATCTATATTCCCAGCAGCTTTCTTTACAATTAAGGATCCAAGCATCATGCCTGTAACAGTTGGTATAAATAAATATCCAAACTGTTGGGAAGTAAATCCAAGATGATCAATCAAAAATATAGGACTAGCAAGAACATAGATAAAAAAAGCTGCAAAATTTGAAGAAACAGATATTACCAACAAAATAAATTCCTTATTTAAAATCAAAGATTTGTATCTTTTAATAGATCCTCCAATTGAAAATGGCACTCTCATCTTTTGTTTTATAGTTTCAGGTAGGATTGTCGAGCCCATAACCATCGCAATTGCAGAATACGCTGCAAGAAATACAAATATTGCTTGCCAGTGAATGCCTAACAGAAGACCGCCAATCATTGGAGCAATTGCTGGGGCAATACCAAATAAAATTTGTACGGTGGCCATAACTCTTTGTGCTTCAGCTCCATGATATAAATCTCTAACCATAGCTCTAGCAACAACACTACCAGCTCCACCTCCAATACCCTGTAACGCCCTGAAAAACCATAATGATTCAATAGTGGTTGAAAATATACATCCTAGAGATGCAAGAAAAAATAATACTAACCCCCATTGAAGAGTTTTTATTCTTCCAATACTATCTGAAATAGGTCCATGAAATAGAAGCATGACTGTATAGGGTAAAAGATAAAAAGTTAAACTTTGCTGTATTCCTTGAGGTGAGGTTAATAAATCTTTACTGATAATATGAAATGCAGGAAGATAAGTATCAATAGCAAAAGGAGCTAATGATGATAGTGCTGCTAAAGTAATTACTTTGGGATTAAGAAAAAGACTCATATTCCAATAACTATATTCTAACTAAGGTGTAGCGTGAAATTTTGCTAGTCTTTCTTTTTCTTCGCCATCGGATATTTTTTTTGAATTTTTGTTTGATCTGAACATAATTGGCTTAGCTTCAACTCCAGGATTTTCAGTATCTTTTATTGCTTGATCTATTAAATGACGATTTGGAGATTTTGTACAAACTGGATCAGCACTTTCTGCATCACCCGATAATAAAAGTGCTTGACATCTACATCCCCCTAAATCGTTTTCTTTTTCTGAACAACTTCTGCATGGCTCCTTCATCCAGTCATCACCCCGGAATTTATTAAAAGCTGGGGAATCGTACCATGCCCCCTTTAATCCTGTGTCATTTACGTTAGGAAATTCTAAATTAGGTATAACCCTAGCAGAATGACAAGGAAGAACGTCGCCATTAGCAGTTACTATCATGAATACTTCACCCCATCCATTCATGCATTTTTTTGGTCTATCATCATAATAATCTGGGACTACAAAAAATATCTTCATTTTATTACCTACACGCTTCCGATATTCATTTGTTACTTTTTCAGCATGCAGTACTTGTTCTTTTTTTGGCATTAACTGATCTCGATTTACTAATGACCAGCCATAATATTGAGTATTTGCTAGCTCAATATAATCTGCTCCTAAACCTTCTGCCATCTCGAGAATCTCTTGAATATGATCAATATTATATCGATGTAATACAACATTAAGAACCATCGGGTAACCTCTATCCTTAATCATGGCGGCTATTTTTTGTTTTAATTTAAAAGTTTTGGTATTCGTTATAAAATTATTTATTTCTTCAGTTATGTCATGCATCGATAATTGTATGTGATCTAGACCACCATCTTTTAATGCATCAATTCTTTTTTCATTCATTCCTGCACCAGATGTTATTAGGTTACTGTAATAACCTAGAGAGCTAGCTTCAGTCACAATCTCTTCGATATCTTTTCTTAGTAATGGCTCTCCTCCGGAAATTCCAAGCTGAGCGGCTCCTAAATCTCTTGCCTCCCTTAAGACCTTAATCCATGATTCAGTATCTAGTTCATTTTGAGTGTGTTTATCAAAATCAGTTGGGTTATAACAAAAAGCGCATTGAAGTGGACATTGATAGGTAATTTCAGCAAGCAGCCATAATGGTTGCGTTGCTGTTGTTGAAGCTGAAACACCATTATTTTTTTTATCTATTTCCATTTTTTTTAGTTTACCTTTTCAATCCATGCCTTATCTAAAGCTAACTCTATCATTCCTTCAATATCTTTAGCAAGATTTGGTACATCAATGAATTTTTTACTTAATGCCTCTATTATCGATTCAACGGTTGACTCACCGTTGACTAAATTTAAGACTTCTCCAGCACTACCATTCAACTTAACCATACCTTCTGGAAATAAAATTACATAACAATCCTGCGCTTTTTCCCATTGAAAACGATGGTGTGCTGCAATCTTATATATATCTTTAGTTTGAATCGCCATAATTAATTACTGGTTGTCTTAAATAGTCTCTATCTTCTACTTTTATATTTGATGATGCAAGCATAATTGAATCCGCAATAACCCATAAAACATTTAATTTAAATTGTAAAATCTCTAAGGCTTGCTTTTGAGTTTCTCTTGTTTCGCTGAAATAATCTAATGTCACTCCAAGTCCATGCGCAACATCTCTTCTTGCCTCAGTTAAACGCTTTTTAAAATAAGTCAGTCCCGATTCATCTATCCAAGGATACATCTCAGGCCAGGAACTAATTCTTTGTTGATGAATATGAGGGGCAAATAACTCTGTAAGAGATGAACAAACTGATTCTTGCCAGGAACGTTGTTTAGCAAAATTAATGTAAGCATCAACCGCAAATCTAACTCCTGGACTAACATGCTCAAGTGAGATCACATCTTCTCTAGACAGGCCAACGGCTTTACCTAAGTTAATCCAAGCCTCAATACCACCCTCAACTTCACCCTCACCATCATGGTCGAGAATTCTAACAATCCACTCTTTTCTAATCGCTTGATTTGGGCAATTGGATAGAATTGCAGCATCTTTTAAGGGGATACTGATTTGATAATAAAATCTATTTAACACCCAGCTTTGTAATTGTTCTTTTGATAATTTACCTTCATACATCATCACATGGAAAGGATGGTATATGTGATACCCTTTCCCTTTCTCTCTCAACCTGTCTTCAAACTCTTTTCTTGTCCAAGGTTTACTCATCAAAATAGTCCTTAAATAATAATATCCATACCGTCGTGGGACACTTCAATATTATGAGAATTCAAAATTTTACGCTCTTCAGAATCTTCTCTAAGAATAGGATTAGTGTTATTAATATGAATTAAAATTTTACGTGGCTTTTTAAGACTGCTTAGGGTTTCCATAATGCCGCCTTTGCTTGATTGATCCAAATGGCCCATTTCACTTGCTAATTTATCGTTTATACCATGCCTCGACATCTCATCATTTGTCCATACAGTTCCATCAATTAAAACTACATCGGCATTACCCATATAATCCAAAACATGTTTTTCAATAACACCTAATCCTGGAGCGTAAAAAAGAGTCTTGCCAGTTTTACTATCTTCAACATTATATCCAACATTATCACCAGGGACAGTATTATGCCTATGAGGAGAATATGGAGGAGCCTCACTTTTAAGTGGGACAGCTGTAAAAATTAAGTTATCTGCTTTTGGGATTGTATATGGAACTTGTTCGGTTGAAACTTCGTGCCAATTAACACCTCTAAAATGACCTAATATATTGAAAATTGGGTAGCCTGTAGTCATGTCTTCATATACTGATTTTGTACAGTAAATATCCCAAGGTTTATCATGCTCTCTTAAAATTAATAATCCAGTGGCATGATCAATCTGCCCATCAGTAATTACAATAGATGAAATTCCCGTATCTCTAATTTTTCTAGCTGGCTGGAGAGGAGGAAAAGATTCAATTTGAGCTCTAATATCTGGTGACGCATTAAATAATATCCAATCTTCACCATTTGAACTTAAGGTAATAGAAGATTGTGTTCTTGCTTTTAAATTTGGATTTCTAGCTCTTAAGCCCGCACAGTTTTCACAATTGCAATTCCATTGCGGAAACCCTCCACCAGCACCTGAACCTAAAACTCTTATATGCATGAATTACCTTAAATATTGTTAAAGAGGAATATTGAATGATAGCTATTGAATGAGACAGGGGAAAATATCTAAAGAAAACTCATGAAATCCATGAGTTATTCTGAGATAGAACGGCCTAAAATTTTTGCAATTGCAGTTAATTCTTTCATTAATTTTTTTAATTCTTCTGGATTTATTGCTTGATCAGCATCACACCATGCATCACACGGACTAGGATGCATTTCTACCAATAATCCATCTGCACCCGCAGCTATACCAGCTCTTGATAAGGCTGCAACCATCCAAGCTTTTCCCCCTGCATGAGAAGGGTCGATAATAACAGGCAAATGTGTTTCTTTTTTTAGTACCGGGATAGCTGTGACATCTAAAACATTTCGATAATAAGTTTCAAAAGTTCTAATACCTCTTTCACAGAAAATAATATTATGATTTCCACCGGATGCAATATATTCTGCAGCCATAAGCCATTCTGAAATTGTGGCAGACATTCCCCTTTTTAAGATAATAGGGATATTTATTTTTCCAACCTCTTTAAGTAGCTCGAAATTTTGCATACTTCGAGTTCCAATCTGAATTACATCTACTTTCTGCTCTAAAAATATATCTAAATGTCGAACATCTAAAAGCTCAGTTACTATTGGGAGACCAGCTTTGTCAGCTGCTTGTCTAAACATATCCAGCCCGTCAAATCCAGAACCCTGAAATGAATAAGGACTAGTTCTTGGTTTAAAAGCACCACCTCTCATCAACTTAACTCCTGCTGCCTTTACTGCATTGGCTGATTTCTCCATTTGATCGGGAGTTTCTACAGAACACGGACCAGAGATAATTTGAATATGGTCACCACCAATTAAGTGTCCTTTTATATCAATAACAGAATCTTTAGGATGCCATTCTCGTGCAACAATCTTATATGGTTTAACAATCCTTAGTGCTTGCTCAACTCCTGGTAGAGATTCTAATAATTCAGGATCAAGAAGACGTTCATCACCAACAGCTCCAATAACTGTTTTTTCTGTTCCTTTTGAAACAGTTCCTTGAAGCCCTTTCTCTTTAATTTTCTTAAGAACATTATCTATATGTTCTTCTGTTGCCAAATTGTTCATTACTATAATCATAAAAATCCTATATATTACAGTTACTTAAATATTCAATAAATTTATTATTTTCATGTTTTAAACCAATACTAACTCTTAGAAATTGTGGTAAATCATAATTAGCGATAGGTCTAACAATTACACCATTATTTAATAAATGCTGATAATACATCATTGCGGTCTTCTCGTCTTCTAATTTAAAGCTAACAAAATTAGCATAGGATGGAATATATTCTAAATTTAATACTTCAAAGGTATGGATTAATTGTTTCATACCTAAATTATTAATACTTCGGCTTTTTTCAATAAAGTTTTTATCATCAAGAGATGCTATTGCTGCAATTTGTGCAAAGTGATTGACATTAAAAGGCTGTCTCACTCTATTCATCATTTCAATTAATTTTGAGGCTGCAGCGCCGTACCCAATTCTTAACCCTGCTAAGCCATAAGCTTTTGAAAAGCTTCGTGAAATTATAAGATTTTTATATTCTTTAAGCCATTCAAATGCATCAGATTTTAAACTATCATCTAGGTACTCGTCATAGGCCTCGTCTAATACAACAACAACTTTGTCTGGGACCTTATTTAAAAAATCTTTTAAGATTTTCTTACTAATTAAGGTACCAGTTGGGTTGTTAGGATTGGCAATAAAGATTAATTTTGTTTTATTAGAAATCATTGATAAAAAAGCAGCTAAATCATGAGAGTAATTATCTGAAGGAGCTTCCATACCCTTACCACCGACTGCCTGAGTGACTATTTTATATACTGCAAAAGCATGTTTAGAATAAAGTACTTCATCTCCTTTAGTAACAAAAGTTCTTGCAGCTAACTCTAAAATATCATTTGATCCATTACCAATTATAATTTGATTAGTTTCTAACAAAAAATTTTTGCTCAATGCTTCTTTTAAATAAAAGCCATTCCCATCGGGATATCGATGTATCTCAGATGAAGCATCATTTAATACTTTCTTTGCAAGAGGACTTATTCCCATTGGGTTTTCATTAGAAGCAAGTTTAATAATCTTTTCTTCTGCAATACCAATCTCACGAGCTACTTCTTTGATTGGTTTTCCACCCTGATAAGGATCTATCTTCGAAATATAATTTGGAACTTCAATAGACATTTTGAAGAGTTAGTTTTTAGGGTAGGAACCGAGTATCTTCATAAAAGATGCTTTAGATTCAATTATATTTAGGGCAGCTTTTACTGATTTATTAGTTTGATGTCCTTCTATATCAATAAAAAAAACATACTCCCACATACCAATTTTAGCTGGCCTTGATTCAAGCTTAGTCATACTAACTTTATTTTTTGCAAAAGGAGCTACTAATTCAGCTATAGCACCTGGCTTATTTTTTGTCGCAACAACAATTGAGGTTTTATCATTATTTGAAGGTTTTACATTTTGCGTTGACAAGACTAAAAATCGTGTTGAATTATTTTGCTCATCTTCAATATTTTCAAATAGCATGCTCAAATTAAACAGATCAGCAGCTCTACTGCTAGCAATTGCAGCAGTATTTTTTTCTTTTGAAGCTAACTTAGCTCCTTCAGCATTACTCATTACAGCTATTTTTTTTATATCTGGTGTATTATTTATTAACCAATCATGGCATTGAGCAAGAGATTGGCCATGAGCATAGATAGTTTTAATTTGCTTAAGACTTTTATTTTTTGACAGAAAGAAATGATGAACCGGTAGAATAATCTCTCCACAAATTTTTAAATCCTTAGTTAATAATAGGTCTAAGGTTCTGCTGATTGCTCCCTCAGTAGAATTTTCAACCGGAACAACCCCATAATGTACAATCCCTGATTGAACATGATTAAAAACTTCATCAATACTATCTGTTGGAATAGTTTTAATATTCTCACCAAATTGACGGATAGTAGCTTCTTCACTAAATGTGCCTAATGGCCCTAAAAAAGAAACGCTTAATTTTTTTTCTAATGCACGACAATTAGAAATTACTGATTTAATAATATTGGTAATACTTTCATTTGAAAGTGGTCCTTTATTATTTTTCAAAAGACGCAATAAAACTTGGGCTTCTCTTTCTGGTCTGTAAATAATCCCATCATTTTTCAGTTTACCTACTTTTTGGGCTATAAGAGCCCTTTTTGATATTAAATCTAATAATTTAGTATCAATTTTATCTATGTCTTCTCTAAGTTTTTTAAGATTCTTTTTCATTTAATGTTCATTTTTAAATTCTGTCATGTAGTCTACCAGAGCAACCACACCTTCAAATGGCATCGCATTATAAATAGAAGCACGCAACCCACCAACTATGCGGTGACCCTTTAAACCAAATAAGCCATTTTTTTCAGCTCCAAGCAAAAATTCACTAATTAATCCATCATTATGAATATTAAATGCAACATTCATCCTTGATCTATTAATTTTATTTATATTATTAATGTAAAAATCGGTTGAATCAATAAAATCATAAAGATAATTTGCTTTCTTAAGATTATTTTTCTCAACAGAAGATAAACCTCCTTGATTTAATAACCAATCAAAAACTAATCCTGCTAGGTAAATTCCATATGATGTTGGGGTATTAATCATAGAATTATTTTCTGATTGTATTTTCCAGTTTAGTGTTGATGGAGTTTTTTTGTCAGCAAAACCTAATAAATCATCTCTTACAATTAAAATAGTTAAGCCTGCAGGGCCAATATTTTTTTGAGCACCAGCATAAATAACTCCATAGCTTGAAACATCAATAGGTCTTGATAATATAGTTGAAGACATATCACAAACTACAGGTACTTTTATCTTATTTGGATCATTAAAATACTCCACCCCATGCACAGTTTCATTTAAGCAAAAATGTATGTATGCGTCATCTGCGTTATAATTCCATGAGCTAATTTCTGGTGGTTTAGTAAAGTTAATACCTTCAGAGGAGGCAGCAATTTTAATATTTGAGAAAGGCTGAGCATCATTAAAAGTTCTTTTTGACCAATAGCCCGATATTACATAACTTGCTGAATTATTTCCTAACAAATTCATTGGCACTATAAAGTTTTGCGTTACTGCACCACCTTGAAGAAATAATACTTTATAATTTTTCGGTATATTTAATAAAGTCCTTAAATTTTTTTCTGTATCTTGAATAATAGGCGCATACTCTTTTCCTCTATGGGACATCTCCATAACAGACATACCAGTTCCATTCCAATCTAATAATTCAGACTGAGCTCTTAACAGCACATCTTTTGGAAGGATAGCGGGGCCAGCAGAAAAATTAAATTTGCAACTCATCTTGCTCGTCGCCATCTATATGATCTGTTTCAACAATTTTTTCCAATCCAGAGAGTTTTTCATCCTCGCCTAAATTAATTAAAGTTACCCCCTGAGTTGCTCTACCAAGTTCTCTTATCTCACTAACCCTTGTTCTTATCAAAACTCCTCCAGTTGTAATAAGCATAATTTCATCATGATCTCCTACTAATCTTGCAGCAACTACAATGCCATTTCTATCGCTAACTTGGATTGCTTTAACTCCTTGAGTTCCACGGCTAGACCGCCTAAATTCTGATAACTGGGTTCTTTTACCATATCCATTCTCAGTTGCAACTAAAACTGATTCAGATTCTGAGAAAGCAACAAGAAGAGATAATACTTGTTGATTATCTGGAAGCTTCATACCCCTGACTCCTCTAGCATTCCTACCCATACTTCTTACAGCTGTTTCGTCAAACCAAACAGCCTTACCTCCATTAGATACTAATACAATATCATTACTGCCGTTAGTTACTGAAGCTCCTATTAAAAAGTCACCGTTATCTAATTTAATTGCTATAATTCCTGACTTTCTAGGATTGGAAAAATCTGAAAGAGGTGTTTTTTTGACAGTTCCTTTTGACGTTGCCATAAAAATATACTGATCTTCAACAAAATCCTTAACAGCTAAAATAGCGTTTATTTTTTCTCCAGGCATAATTGGAAATAAATTAATTATAGGTTTACCTTTGCTAACTCGACTGCCTTGAGGAACTTCATAAACCTTTAACCAATAAACTTGCCCACGACTTGAAAAACAAAGAATATTATCATGCGAATTCGCTACAAACATTTGCTCAATAAAGTCATCATCTTTAGTTGTCATTGCCTGCTTGCCACGACCTCCTCTTTTCTGTGCCCTGTAATCATCTAAAACTTGAGCTTTGATATATCCAGAATTAGATAAGGTTACAACCATTTCTTGAGGTGTTATAAGATCTTCAATAGATAAGTCTTCAGCATTTTCAATAATTTCACTTCTTCTTTTATCTCCATACTCAGATTTCATATCTTTAAGATCGTCGCTAATAATCTTTGTTACACGTTCAGTGTTGGATAATATATCTAACAAATCAACTATGTCATCCATGACTTCTTTGTATTCATTTACAATTTTTTCTTGCTCTAACCCAGTTAATCTTTGAAGTCTTAGCTGAAGTATTTCCTGAGCTTGTAAATCAGATAATTTATAGCCTTTATCGTTCAAACCAAATTCTTTATCAAGGCCATCAGGTTTAGATAAATCTGGAGATGTTTTTTCTAACATGGTTTTAACAACGGGGGAATCCCATAATTTTTTCATCAACTCTTCTTTTGCTTCGGGAGGAGTTGGAGCTGCTTTGATAATTTTTATCATTTCATCGACATTTGCTAATGCAACAGCTAAGCCTTCCAAAATATGTCCGCGATTTCTAGCTTTCTTAAGGTCAAAAGTTGTTCTCCGCGTCACTACCTCTCTTCTATGCTTTATGAAAGCATCTAAAATTTCTTTTAGATTTAATAATCGAGGTTGACCACCTATTAAGGCAACCATATTCATACCAAAACTATCTTGAAGTTGTGTTTGCTTATATAAATTATTTAATACAACATCAGGAATTTCCCCTCTTTTTAACTCAATTGCAACTCTCATTCCAGATTTATCTGATTCATCTCTTAAGTCAGAAATACCTTCTATCTTTTTCTCAGTGACTAATTCTGCAATTTTTTGGATAAAGTTTTTCTTATTAACTTGATATGGTAATTCATCAACTATTATAGCCTCGCGGTTTCCTTTCTCAAGAGGTTCAATATGAACTCTTCCTCTCATAACGACTCTGCCTCGCCCAGTTCTGTATCCTTCTTTAACCCCACTTACCCCATGAATAATACCTGCCGTCGGAAAATCAGGTGCAGGCATGAATTTTATTAATTCATCTATAGTTATTTCTTGATTGGATAATAATGCTAAAGCTGCATCAACAGTTTCAGCTAAATTATGAGGTGGTATATTAGTAGCCATACCAACTGCAATTCCAGAACTACCATTAATTAATAAATTCGGAATCCGAGTAGGCATAATCAAAGGTTCGAATTCAGATCCATCATAATTAGGTCCAAAATCAACTGTTTCTTTATCAATATCGGCTAATAATTCATGTGAAATTTTTGACATTCTAATTTCTGTGTATCTCATTGCGGCAGCATTATCTCCATCCACTGAACCAAAATTACCTTGGCCATCAACCAGCATATATCTCAAACTAAAATCTTGAGCCATACGAACTATTGTGTCATATGCTGCAGTATCTCCATGAGGGTGATATTTACCAATGACATCACCAACAATACGAGCAGATTTTTTATAAGGTCTATTAAAACCATTACTTAATTCATGCATTGCATATAAAACTCTTCGATGAACTGGTTTTAATCCATCCCTAACATCAGGCAGAGCTCTCCCAACAATTACGCTCATTGCGTAGTCCAAATAGGAGGTTTTCATTTCATCTTCTAGGTTTACAGGGAGTGTTTCTTTTGCGAATTCATCCATATGTATTTAAAAATTTAATTATTAATTTTAAGGAGATAACATAATTATTTTAGCATGTTTATAGCTGCAAATATTACTCAGGATTGCTAAATTTAGAGTGCTGATAAGTCTTCTTTTATGTCTTCAATATCTTCAAGCCCAACAGCAATTCTTATAAGATTATTAGTAATGCTTGAACTATCTCTTTCTTTCTGAGAGAGTCTTGAATGAGTAGTTGTTGCAGGATGGGTGATGGTTGATCTCGTATCCCCTAAATTGGCAGTAATTGAAAGTAAAGTAGTTGAGTCAATTAGATTCCATGCATCTCTTTTTCCACCATCAACTTCAAAAGAAACAATTCCCCCACCAGCAGATTGTTGTTTCATAGCTAATTTATATTGAGGATGAGAAGGGAGTCCAGGATAATAAACTTTTTTTACCTTTTTTTGCTTTTCTAACCATTGAGCTAAATCATTTGCTTTTGCAGAATGTGCATCCATTCTTATTTTTAGTGTTTCTAATCCTTTAAAAAAGATCCAAGCATTGAATGGACTCATTGATATTCCTGCTGATCTTAAAAAGTCAACAACATGCCGCATATACTCTTTTGAACCTAAGACAGCCCCGCCTAAACACCTTCCCTGACCATCAAGGTATTTTGTAGCAGAATGAATGATTATATCTGCACCAAATTTAAGTGGTAATTGATGGGCTGGGGTACAAAAACAATTATCGACAATTAATAAGCTGTTTGATTGGTGCGCTAAGTCTGCCAATGAACTTATATCGCAAATTTCAGTTAGTGGATTTGAGGGAGTTTCAACAAAAAATAACTTAGTATTTTTTTTAACAGCATTCTGCCACTCATCTAAATTAGTAAGAGAAACATAGGTTAAATCTAACCCCCATTTTTTTAAAATATTATCAAATAATTTTACTGTTGTTCCAAATACACTTTTAGATATTATGACATGGTCACCTTTACCACAAAGACTCATTACACTTGCTAAAATTGCTGACATACCTGTAGATGTTGCAATACATTGCTCTGCACCTTCAAGACTTGCTAAACGATCTTCAAACATTTTTACAGAAGGATTAGTAAAACGAGAATATATATTTCCCACATCCACATTTGAAAATCTATCAGCAGCTTCCTTAGCATTTTTAAATACAAAACTTGAAGTTAAATATAAAGCCTCAGAATGCTCACCTTGGTCAGATCTTATTGATCCAGCTCTTACTGAATTTGTTTCAAATTTTTTATTATTTTTCATTTAATTTTCAATTTCCTGTTTAGCTATTTTGACAAATGTCTAGGTGAAGCAATTTGGTATAAATCCACCTTTATTCCTAATAATAATTCTACTACCCATACAATAAATAAAAAAACCCGTTGAGCATTAATTTGCTAAAACGGGTATCAATCGGTTTAGCAGTTATTTTTTTTACGCCCTGCAATCTGAATCAAATCGGCGTATTCAAATATTATGCTCTATATATAAAAAAATACAAGTACGGTTAGAACTAAGCTAGCTCTTCTTCCTCATTCTCAGGAAGCGTAAAGCTAAAGTCTAACTGAGATGTTGCTAATGACTTATCAGTATTCTTAATGTTATCTGACCTTTGCGACTCAAGCTTATTTAAGTAATTCTCATCAATTCCCCCCGTTACATATATTCCATCAAAACAGGAGCAATCAAAATTTTTTAATTCTTCACTTTCTTGAGTTATATTTTTCTTTAATTCATTTAAGTCTTGATAAATTAGCCGATCTGCACCTATTTCTTTACAAATATCTTCATCAATCTTGTTAAAAGCAATCAACTCATGCCTTGAAGGCATATCTATACCATATACATTTGGATACTTCACTGGGGGAGCTGCAGACGCTAAATAAACATTCTTAGCTCCGGCATCTCTTGCCATTTGTACAATCTCTTTTGCTGTGGTTCCTCTTACAATAGAATCATCAATTAATAAAACATTTTTACCCTTAAATTCCACTTTTATTGGATTTAATTTTTGCCTAACAGATTTTTTTCTTAATGCCTGACCTGGCATTATAAAAGTCCTTCCAATGTATCTATTTTTTATAAATCCTTCACGAAAATCTGCATTTAACATTAGTGATACCTCGAGAGCACTTGGTCGGCTTGTATCTGGGATCGGAATAACAACATCAATTTTAATATCATGCCATTCATTTTTAATTTTTTTAGCTAGTGATTTACCCATATTTAATCTAGTTTGATAAACAGAAATTCCATCAATCATCGAGTCTGGTCTTGCTAGATATACATACTCAAAAATACATGGTGATTGCTTAATATTTGGCTTACATTTTTTTGAATAAAAATTACCATCCATATCAATAAATATAGCTTCGCCTGGCTCTACATCTCTCAAAATTTTAAACCCTAATACGTCAAGAGCAACGCTTTCTGAGGCAACAATATATTCAGGTCCATCATGTGTTTCGTTTATACCAATAACTAATGGCCTTATACCATTTGGATCTCTAAAAGCAAGCAATCCGAAATTATTAATCATGGAAACTACAGCAAAAGCACCTTCACATCTTTCGTAAACAGAACTTACTGACTCAAAAATTATATCAGATGTTAAAACATTATCTTGGGTAGCTTTTCCGATCGAATTAGCTAAAACATTTAATAAAACTTCTGAGTCAGAATTAGTATTAATATGTCTAAGATCTTCTTTAAACATATCTTCTTTAAGTCTTTCAGAGTTTGTTAAGTTTCCGTTATGTCCTAAAACAATCCCATAAGGAGAGTTTACATAAAAAGGTTGAGCTTCTGCCACTGAAGAGGATCCAGCTGTCGGATAACGAACATGACCAATCCCAATATTACCAGTTAAATTTCGCATATGTCTTGTATGGAATACATCTTTTACAAGACCATTATTTTTATGCATTTTGATACGACCTGCGCTACATGTTGCAATACCGGCTGCATCTTGACCTCTATGCTGCAGAACAAGCAAACCATCGTAGAGCATTTGATTTACTGGGTTATTAGCAACAATACCAATTATTCCACACATAATAGCCCTTTTAAAATTAGGTCAGAACAGGATCGTATTTTACCTTGTTACTCCATTTATAGGGTAAATAAGATAAAGATAATTTTATTGCCATCTTAATAACAGGGATTGTTTTTGATTCACCTAAAGTTGTTTCACTAATAAATGATGTTTTCTCGACAAGAAAAATAATGACAAAACTTATTAAGATACCTCTCATAAAGCCAAAAATACTACCCATAATTATATTTAAAAAACCTAGACCAATATTTTTAATTAATTTATTTAATAAAGAAGCTAGAAACGTGGCCAATAATAAAATTATTATAAAAATAATCATATAAATAATTATAAAGTTTATATGTTCTCCGAAATCAAAAGGTACAAATTTTAAAAAATTACCGCTAAAAAGATTAGCGAAATAAAATGCAAAAATCCAACCGACCAAAGAAAATAGTTCTCGTGTAAAACCTCTGTAACATCCTACAACAAGGGAGAGAGCAACGATAAAAATAAAAAAATAATCTAAATAGCTCATAATTATTGTTGCTTAATCAAGCCAGAAAAATTCGAATTTTTTAGTGTTCTTAATACCTTTTGTGCGTCTTTTTTTGAATTAAAAAATTCAGTAGTAAGTTTTATTTTTTCTTGGCCAGAAAGTGTAATTTTTGTTATTTTTGTTTTGACTCCAATATTATTTATTTTCCTGCTAAGTTCTTGTGTTTTATTTTTATCACTAAATATTCCAATCTGAATAGTAAAAATTTTGGTATTATTTTTAGATCTATTTACTGTATTAGTTTTTTTTGAAAAATCTATATTACTTAATTTAATTACCTCAGAGTCTTCTAAGCTTTCTTTCTCTTTAAAACTTACTGGGCCCATTTCTAAAAATGAGACTTTAATTTCCTTATTTTCATCAATAGACTTTATATTTTTTACAAAGAATATAGAGAGAGTAAATAAAATAATTAAAATAACAATCGCTCCAATAAGCCTTCTTTTTGCTCTCCTAATTATCACGCTCTCATGAAAAGATTCTTTTAAGTCGACCATTACATGATTACCCCGTTTAAAGTTTCACTTACTGTAAAAAAAGAACCATAAATTATTATATTATCATTAGGACTGCACTTTTTGCATGCATCCTTATAGGCCTTTGTTAAGTTCTCAAACTTATTAATTACTACTTGTTTATTATTTTTATTAATTGCGTTGGATATTACATCAACTTTTTGTGTTCTAGGCATATTAATTTCACTTACAAACCATTCATCAACAATATTTATAAATGGCATTAATACCTGCTCAATATCTTTATTTTCTAATATTGAAAAAACGGCATAAATTTTCCCAGATTTTTTTGTTGAATTAATAAAATCAGATAAGTTATTTGCGGCATCGATATTGTGTGCTACATCTGCAACTATATAAGGCTCATTAGATACAATCTGTAGCCTGCCCTCAATTCTTACTTCTCTGATGCCTTTTTTAACTGCATATGATGAAACAGGTAGTTTATTTTGAAGAAGATTAATTGCACGAAGACATCCTGCTAGATTTATTAACTGGTTTTTACCTTTTACATAGGGTTTAGGCAATTTATTCATTAACATATCTTTGCTTGAATAGTTATAATTTTTGGAATCAGAATTATAGGAATAATCTTCATTAAGAATTGATATGGACGCATTGATTTCATTCAATTCATTGATCATTGATCTAGGTATATTTTCAAAATTTAAAATTGCAGGTTTATTTGACCTACATATTCCCAATTTTTCATGCCCAATTTTCTCAATAGTATCTCCTAAAAATTCTTGGTGATCCATTCCTATTGAAGTTATTATGGATAACTCTGAATCAAAAATATTTACTGCATCCAACCTCCCTCCTAAACCAACTTCTAAGATCGCTATGTCTACTTCTTTTTTAATAAAAATATTTATTGCGGCTAATGTAGTAATTTCAAAATATGTAAGCTCTATTGATTTTTTTTTAGAAGCAATAATATCTAGAGATTCAATAATAATTTCGTCGTTAGCCTGTTCTAGATTTATCTTTATTCTCTCATTAAATTTATAAAGGTGAGGAGAGGTGAAGCATCCGACAGAATAGCCTGCTTTACTATAAATTGATTCTAAAAAAGCGCATACAGAGCCTTTTCCATTAGTACCCCCAACGGTAATAATTTTAAATTTTGGTTCAATACCAAGAAGATTTTTTACTTTCAAAACTCGATCAAGACCTAACTTGATTGACTGACTATTGTTGTCAGGATATAAATTATTTAAATAGTCTTGGAGTTTATTCAATTAACACTTAAATGAGTAATAAGTCCAACAAGAGATTTTCTCATTTGTCTTCTATCAACAATAAGATCAATTGCACCATGTTCTAACAAAAATTCTGCTCTCTGAAAACCTTCAGGTAATTTTTCTCTAACAGTCGATTCTATTACCCTTGGACCAGCAAAGCCAATAAGAGCCTTTGGTTCTGCAATAATTATATCGCCTAACATTGCAAAACTTGCTGAAACACCACCCATTGTTGGATCTGTAAGAATTGAAATAAAGGGTAGATTCGAAGCACTAAGTTTTGTAAGGGCTGAACTTGTTTTGGCCATCTGCATCAAGGATAATAAACCCTCTTGCATTCTTGCACCCCCACTTGCAGAAATACATATTAACGGACAACTATTCTTAATGGCAGTATTAACAGCTAAAACAAACTTTTCCCCGACAACAGAACCCATTGAGCCTCCCATAAAACTGAATTCAAAGACTGCAACAACAGCTGGAATAGATTCAATTTTTCCCTCAATGACGATTAAAGCGTCATTTTCATCAAGATTTTTTTGTGTCTCAGTTAATCTTTTTTTATAAGATTTTGTATCTTTAAAATTTAAAGGATCTGTTGGTTTTATTTCACTCCCATGTTCAATTTGATTTGGGGTATCTAAAAGAGTACTAACTCTATGCCTTGCAGAAATTCTATTATGAAAACCACAATTAGAACAAACAAACATATTTTTTTCTAAATCAGTTTTATATAGGACAGTTTGGCATGTAGGGCATTTATGCCATAAACCTTCAGGAATATTCTTTTTAGCTCGCCCTACAATTCTTTTTATTTTAGGCGGAATAATATTTTTCAACCAACTCATTTTTTATTAGCCTTGTCGTTAATAAAATTCTTCATCTCTAACATTAAATTTTTAATATTACGAATTAAATTATCTTTATTAGAATTTTCAATTTCTTGGACTATTCTACTTCCAATAACCACAGCATCTGAGATTAATGAAACATCTTTTGCTGTTTTACCATCTCTAACTCCAAAACCAACTGCTATTGGAAGATCTGAAAATTCTTTGACATTATTGACTTTTTCTGCGACCTCTTTAATGTTTATATTGGCTGATCCGGTTACACCTTTTAAGGATACATAATATAAAAACCCAGTAGCTTGATTAATTATTAATTCAATACGCTTATCTTCTGTTGTTGGTGACAAAAGAAAAATACTATCAATACTATTTTCTTTTAATTTCTTATTAAATAGTTCCGATTCTTCCGGAGGATAGTCAACTGTTATAACTCCATCTATTTCAGCCTCTTTAATTAAGGATATAAATTTATCAATCCCAATAGCCTCAATTGGATTCGCATAACCCATAAGAATTAGTGGCGTCGTCTTATTATTTTCTCTAAATTCAGCAGCTAATTTAATAGTTGCTGTAATTCCAACATTATTTTTTAATGCTCTTTCACTTGCTCTTTGAATAACTGGACCATCTGCCATTGGATCAGAAAAAGGAATTCCAAGTTCGATCATATCAGCCCCAGACTCCACAAGGGCATGCATTATTTCCACAGTCATATCTGGATGAGGGTCACCAGCTGTAAAAAAAGGTATCAAAGCTTTTTCTTTTTTATTTTTTAATGCCTTAAAGGTATTTTGAATTTTAGACATTTTTTATAAAGAAATTCCTGAAATATCTGCAACAGTATTTATATCTTTATCTCCCCTTCCAGATAGGTTTACTAAAATAATCTCTTCTGGAGACATTTTTGCGGCAATACTTTCTGCATGTGCAAGAGCATGACTAGTTTCAAGCGCAGGGATAATACCTTCCGTTAAACATAAATTATGGAAAGCAGCTAAAGCTTCTTTATCTGTAACAGCAACATAACTTGCCCTCCCTGAATCTTTAAGCCAAGAATGCTCAGGGCCAACTCCTGGATAATCTAATCCTGCAGATACTGAATGAGTTTCAATAATCTGTCCTTCATTATTTTGCATTAAGTAAGTTCTATTTCCATGTAAAACACCGATTGCACTATTTGAAGTTAAAGGGGCCGCATGCTTTCCAGTTTCAATTCCATCCCCAGCTGCCTCAACACCAATAAGCTTTACTTTTTTGTCATCTATATATGGATAAAAAATACCCATTGCATTTGATCCACCACCAACACAAGCAACTATTACATCAGGCTGCTTGTTTTCAAGATCTGGCATTTGAACCTTACACTCCTTACCAACAACAGAATTAAAATCCCGAACCATCATTGGGTATGGATGAGGACCAGCAACGGTACCTATAATATAAAATGTATCTGATACATTAGTAACCCAATCTCTTAAAGCTTCATTTAATGCATCTTTTAGAGTTTTAGAGCCACT
Organism: Methylophilaceae bacterium; assembly: GCA_028122555.1. Classification (GTDB taxonomy): domain Bacteria; phylum Pseudomonadota; class Gammaproteobacteria; order Burkholderiales; family Methylophilaceae; genus BACL14. The sequence continues at coordinate 910 of JAOHSH010000008.1, read as the reverse complement.
TTCAACTGGAATAACAGTAGCTCCCAACAATTTCATTCTGTAGACATTTGGTGATTGCCTTTTTACATCTTCTGAACCCATATATACGACACACTCTAAACCTAACCTTGCAGCTATTGTGGCTGTTGCTACGCCATGTTGGCCTGCACCTGTTTCAGCGATAACTCGAGGTTTACCCATTTTCTTTGCTAACAACGCTTGTCCTACGGTATTATTTACTTTATGAGCACCTGTATGATTTAAATCCTCTCTTTTTAAATAAATTTTTGCACCACCAATCTTCTTAGTAAGTCTTTCTGCGAAATAAATAGGGCTTGGTCTACCAACAAAATGTTTTAGATCATGATGAAATTCAGCAAGAAACTCAGGGTCATCTTTATATTTCGTATACATATCTCTCAATTCATCAAGAGCCTCAATTAAAGTTTCTGCTACGAAAGTGCCACCGAATTGTCCGAAGTGACCAAAATTATCTGGTAAATCATATGGCTGCATCATTTACTCCTAAAACGAAATTTTTCATCAAATTATAATCTTTTTTTCCTTTATCTAATTCAACTCCTCCACTAATATCAACTGCATATGGATTTACAGAATTAATTAATAAAGAAATGTTATCAACATTTAATCCGCCTGCAATAATTAAAGGCAAAGGTAACTTTTTCGGTATCAAGTTCCAATTAAAACTTTTTCCTGTGCCTCCTCTCATTTTTTCTGAATAAGTATCTATTAAAAGTGCAGAGCAGGAATTAAATAATTGACAACATTCTAGCAAATTAATTCCATTCTTAAATGGAATAGCCTTTATATATGGCAAATCAAATTGGTTACAAAATTTCTCATCTTCATCGCCATGAAATTGAAGCATATTTATTTTTGAGTCACTTATAGCTGATAACACTTCTTCTTT
>JAOHSH010000007.1 GCA_028122555.1 Methylophilaceae bacterium | reverse complement strand
ACTTCTCTGACGGATAATTTTGTGCTAATTACTTTCTGGCAAACCATTACTTGTTCAGCTGCAGTTAATGGAATCAATGCTCTTGCATGGCCCATTTCAATTTTGCCTTCAAGTAACGCCTTTTGAACATAATCTGATAAATTTAGTAGTCTCAATAAATTTGTAACAGTTGTCCTTGATTTACCTAATATTTTTGATGCTGATTCATGAGTCATACCAAATTCAGTTATTAATCTTTGAATGCCGTTTGCTTCTTCAATTGAATTTAAATTTTCTCTTTGTATATTTTCAATAAGAGCCATTGCTAAAACAGACTCATCGGGGATATTCTTAATTAAAATAGGTACTTCAATTAAATTTGCTAATTTTGCTGCTCTCCATCTTCTTTCACCAGCAATAATTTCATATTTATTATTTTCTACAAGACGGACAACTATTGGCTGCATAATACCTTGAGACTTTATAGATTCTGATAATTCAATTAGGGCTTGCTTATTCATATTACTTCTAGGTTGATATTTGCCTGTTATAAGGTCGTCTATTGAACAATTTATTAAGCTATTATTTTCATTTTTTTGATCATCTTCAGCACTTAACAGAGCGTCTAATCCCCTTCCCAAACCTTTATTTTTTATCATTAGTAATTATTCCTTTCTAAAATTTCATCTGCTAATTCTAAATAAGCCTTGGCACCTTTAGATGATTTATCATAAAATAAAGCAGCTTTTCCATGACTTGGAGCCTCTGCAAGCCTGACATTTCTTGGAATAATGGTGCTATAAACTTTATTTCCAAAATGTGCAGATAATTGATCGGACACTTGTTTTCCTAAAGTATTTCTTTTATCGAACAGGGTGCGTAATAAACCTTCTATCTCAATTTTGGGGTTTAAATTTTTTTTTACTCTTTTAATAGTATTAACCAAATCTGATAAACCTTCTAATGCATAATATTCACATTGCATAGGAATTAAAACTGAATCAGCTGCTACAAGAGCATTTAATGTTAATAAACTTAAAGCTGGGGGACAATCAATTAAAACATAATCATATTTTTTAATTTGACTTAACTGTTTCTTTAAGATGTATTCTCGATCTTCAATATCAACTAATTCCACCTCTGCCCCTGCTAATGATTGAGTGGCAGGTACAATGTCGAAAAAACTTTCAGCGGACTTTTGAATAACATTTAATATACTTTCTCTTCCAATTAAGACATCGTATATTGATTTTGCAGTTCTAGCCTTATTCAGTCCTGAGCCAGATGTAGCATTACCTTGTGGGTCTAGATCAATTAAAAGAACCTTTTTCTTTCTAGCTACTAAACTTGCAGATAGATTAACTGTAGTTGTAGTTTTACCAACTCCGCCTTTTTGATTTGAAATTGCAAATATTCTCATAGACTCGCTTAAAATAATTGTTTAAAAAACCTAATGGTTAATAATTTTTACTAAATAACGCTCTGCATCCAAATAGGGTACCTTGATATCTTTTTTTTCTTCAATAAACTTTGTACTTAAACCTTCTTCATTAATTTTTTTACTCTTCATACCATACCAAATACCTTTTTTAGCTATCAAGTGACTTGTAAGGTTTACAAGGATTTGCATTTCTGCAAATGCTCTAGCAATAATTGAATCAAATAATCGGTTAGTTGTAATATTTTCAACTCGATCATGCACTACTTTAATATTATCCAAACTTAATTCTATGCAAACATGTTTTAAAAAAATTGTCTTCTTTCCTACAGAATCGATTAATGTAATATTTCTTTTTGGGTAACATAGTCCAATTATAATGCCAGGCATTCCGGACCCACTTCCAACATCAAGAATATATTTCCCTTCAATATAAGGCACTATTGCCAAACAATCCAAAAAATGATGAGTTACTATTTCTTCAGCGCCTTTAACTGATATTAAATTATATACTTTATTCCATTTAATCAATAAACGTTTATAAATCAATAGTTTAGTAAACAAATAATCTTTATTTTCTAATTTTAATTTTCCTATTCCTAACCTTAAAGTCTCTTCTAAATTATGCAACTTTAGTTGAAGCCGTTTGAGTTGCTTTTCGATATTTAGATTTGATATAAACAAGTAAAATTGAAATTGTTGCTGAAGTTACTCCAGATATTCTAGTAGCTTGATCAATAGTTTCTGGGCGCGACTCTTCTAGCTTTTGCTTTGATTCGTTACTAAGGCCATGAATATCATCATAATTTATATCTAAAGGTATTTTCAACTCGAATTGAGCTTTTTGTTTATCAATTTCTGCTTTTTGTCTAACAATATAGCCTGAATACTTTGCCAAAATTTCTATTTGATCACTTATTATATGATTATCTACTCCCGAAATTCCTGATAAAGCTATAATATTTTTATAACCTACTTCAGGCCTTCTTAACAATTCAAAAGCAGAATATTCCCTTTCCATTGTTTTCCCCAAGCATTTTTTTTGCAGTTTTTTTTCAATATTAATTGGATTCAATATTAATTTTTTAAGCCTTTTTTCTTCTTGTGCAATTTCTTTTCTTTTATTACTAAAATTATCCCAATGATTGTCACATATCAAACCCAATTTCCTGGCTTGTTCAGTTAAACGTTCATCTGCATTATCTTCTCTTAAAAGTAGCCTATATTCAGCTCGACTTGTAAACATTCGATATGGCTCACTTACACCTCTTGTTATTAAGTCATCTATTAAAACACCCATATAAGCTTGATCACGAGAGGGAGTCCAGCTTTCTTTTCCCTGTACTTTTAATGCTGCATTCATTCCTGCAATTAAACCTTGTGCAGCTGCTTCTTCATAACCAGTAGTACCGTTAATCTGTCCTGCAAAAAATAAACCATCTATTCCCTTAGTTTCTAAACTCATTCTTAAAGCTCTAGGGTCATAATAATCATATTCAATTGCATAGCCAGGTCTTAAAATATGTGCATTTTCTAATCCTTTAATCGATCTTACTAATTCATATTGCACGTCAAATGGTAAACTTGTTGAAATACCATTTGGATAAATTTCATTTGTCTTCAAACCTTCTGGCTCTATAAAAATTTGATGTGAATCTTTATCTGCAAAACGATAAATCTTATCTTCAACAGAGGGACAATATCTTGGGCCAACGCCCTCTATCTTTCCGTTAAAAATTGGAGAACGGTTAAACCCTTTACGGATTATGTTGTGTGTATTTTTATTTGTACGTGTAATCCAACAAGATATCTGTTCTGGATGATTAATAACAGGTTTAATAAAAGAAAAATGAGGGACTGGAATATCTCCTGGCTGCTCTTCCATTTTAGAAAAATCAATAGATCTACCATCAATTCTCGGTGGTGTGCCAGTTTTAAGCCTGCCGACAGGCAAATTTAAATCTTTTAACTTTTGTGCAAGTACTGAAGCTGATGGGTCTCCTGCTCTTCCTGCTTCATAATTTTGTAATCCAATGTGCACTAAACCACCTAAAAATGTTCCCGCTGTTAGCACGACAGCTGGTGCATTGAAAGTTAGGCCCATTTTCGTAACAACACCTTCTATATTATTATTTTTTAAGATAACGTCATCAACAGATTGTTGAAATAACCATAAATTTGACTGGTTTTCGATTGTTTTGCGAATTACTGCTTTATATAATATTCGATCAACCTGCGCTCTAGTTGCTCTTACAGCAGCTCCCTTACTTTGATTGAGAATTCTAAATTGTATCCCAGCTTCATCTGCAGCTCTTGCCATAATCCCACCCATAGCATCGATTTCTTTAACTAGGTGTCCTTTACCAATGCCACCAATTGACGGATTACATGACATTTGACCTAAAGTCTCAATATTATGTGTTAATAATAATGTTTTTTGGCCCATACGTGCTGAAGCTAAGGCTGCTTCTGTTCCAGCATGGCCGCCGCCTATTACTATTACGTCAAAATTTCTAGGAAATTCCATATGAATCTTAATTATGTTTAAAAGTGAAATTTTACTTTATTTGTATTAAAAATGATATTGATATGTTTCACGTGAAACAAATATAAATATAAGATTATTTTTTATTGTTTCACGTGAAACAATTATTTTCCTATACAGAACTTACTAAATATTTCACCTAATAAATCATCAGAAGTAAAAGAACCTGTTATAGAAGACAAACATTGTTGCGCAATTGTTAATTCTTCTGCGATTAATTCTGGAGAAGTTATATTTAGTTGAGCTCTTTGAATGGATTGGTGAACCTTTTCCAAAGCTTCCAAATGTCTTTTTCTTGCCATAAACTTACTTTGATTGCCTTCAACATTCCCTTCAAAACCAACAGTATTTAAAATTACTTTTTTTAATAAGCTTAATCCCTCTCCAGTTTTAGCTGACATATAAACTATTTGGTCATTATTTATTTGTTCTACTTTAGCTTTAGTTTTTATAAGATCAATTTTATTATAAATCCATATACGCTTCATCTCTTTTGGAAATCGGTTAACAATTGATTTTTCATAATCTGTAATACCTTTTCCTACATCAACCAAAAACAAAGCAATATGTCCTCTTTCAAGAGATAACCATGTTTTGTCGATACCAAACTTTTCTATAGGGTCATCTGTTTCGCGTAATCCTGCTGTATCTATTAGATTAAGAGGGATCCCATTGAGGTTTATATCAATAGTAATAGCATCTCTAGTCGTTCCAGGAATATCTGTCACAATTGCTTTATCTTCCCCAGACAATTGATTAAGTAGACTTGATTTACCTACGTTTGGCTGTCCAACTAGCACCAAACTTATCCCGTCTCTTAATAATTGCCCCTGTGAAGCAGCATTCATAATATTTATCATGGTATATGATAAATGTTCTAGCATATCTTCAACATGTCCTTCTTTAATAAAATCAATATCTTCTTCTGGGAAGTCTAAGCTTCCTTCAACATACATCCTTATCTCTATTAAATGTTTTAATAAGTTATTGATTTCTATAGAAAATTTACCAGATAATGAATTTGCTGCGCTCAAAGCTGCTTCTTCAGTTGAAGCATTAATTAAATCGGCTACTGACTCAGCCTGTGCTAAATCGATTTTATTATTTAAAAAGGCCCTTTTTGTAAATTCTCCTGGTTCGGCTAGATTGGCACCATTTTTAATACAAAAATTTAAGATAGATTGCGTAACAACTCTACCGCCATGACATTGCAATTCAATAATATCCTCACCAGTAAAGGAATTAGGAGCAGGAAAAAACAGAATAAGTCCTTGATCAATTAAAGAGCCATTTAAATCTTTAAAACTCTTAAAGTTAGCAATTCGAGGCAGCAATTCACCCCCTGAAATTTTTTTTCCTATTTTTAAAGCAAGTGGTCCTGAAATACGAATTACCCCTATTCCTCCAGCACCAGCAGCTGTAGATATAGCAGCAATTGTTTTTGATGCGTTAAGCATTACCTTTCTTTTTTAATGCTTCTGCATGAATTTTTCTATTTACATACCACTGTTGTGCAATAGATAAAATATTATTAACTAACCAATATAGGACTAATCCAGCTGGAAAGAAGAAGAAGAAGAAACTAAATATAACTGGCATCATTATCATTAATCTAGCCTGCATGGGATCAGTTGGTTTTGGATTGAGTTTTGTTTGTAAAAACATAGAAGCTGCCATTAAAATTGGCAGTGGTCCAAGTGGAAGAAACCATAGGTTTCCAAATAAAGTATCAGGTTTAGATAAATCTGGGAGCCACATAAAACTTGCGCCTCTTAACTCTACAGAGCCAAGTAAAACCCAATAAAGCGCAATAAATACTGGTATCTGAACTAAAATTGGTAGACAACCCCCTAATGGATTAATCTTTTCAGTTTTATAAAGCTCCATCATTGCTTGTTGCATTTTCTGTTTATCATCACCAAACTTTTCTTTCATACTTTGAAGTCTTGGTGCTAACTCTCTCATTTGGCCCATTGAGCGATAGCTTGCTGCTGATAAAGGGTAAAACAATAACTTAATCAATACTGTTAGTAGGATAATTGAAATACCCCAATTACTAACCATTTTATGTATGCCCGTTAATACAGAAAATAAAGGGGCTGCTATAAAATGCAGTATGCCGTAATCTACTGCATAATTCATTCCTGGGGCTGCCTGATTAAGTAAATCTTTAGCCTGAGGCCCGGCAAACATAGTACTTTCAAAAGTTGCAGTTTGTCCAGCTGGTATTTCCGATAATTTTGTTATCACTCCAACCGAATATATATTATCAAATATTTTTTTAGTATAAAATTCCCTTGCTATATCTTTTGGTAAAATCCAAGTAGCAGCAAAATATCGCTGAATTATTCCAATCCAACCATCGTTAGTAATTTTTGAAAAAGATTTTTTATCGACATCTGAAAAATCTAATTTATCAAATTTTTCTTTTTCAGTAAAAAATGCTGGCCCTGTAAAAGTTGGCATCATTGCAGAACCTTGACTAGAAAGTCCATCATGTACAAATTGAAAATAAGCAGATGGATTAATAATTTTATTTGATTTATTTTGTATTTCAAAAGTTGTTTTTATAAGATAAGAATTTCGATTGAATTCATAGATTTTTTTTACAGTTATATCTGAATTCTCATATACCATTGGAACAACTAATTTATCATCATCCATTTGGTATGACTTTTGATTAATACTAAATTTTGATTTATGAGTTGGTAAACCATCTCCAAGTAGACCAGACTGAGCTACATAAAATAAAGGAGCCCCCTCTGAAGTAAAAAAAGTATATTTATTTTTAGAATCTTCAGATTTATGTTTATTAAACTTAAGTTGACGTATATCACCACCTGATGAATTAATAACTAATTCCATCAAATCAGTATTGATATTTATTGATTCGCCTGTGTTTAACGAAAACTCAGATTTTGCTTCTGGTAAATCATTCTTAGCCGCCAAATCTGATGATAATTGAGGCAAACTTTTATCAGTGTTAATAACTTGCTCAGGTTCTATATTTTGTTTTTGGAATGAGTCCCAAAGCAACATTAATGAAAATGAAAAAATAACAAATAAAATTAAACGTTTTGTATCCATACTGTCCCTATATTAGATTATGGTGTTGGATCAAAACCGCCACTTGATCCTGGTCTACATTTACATATTCTTTTTATACTAAGCCAAGATCCTTTTATAGCTCCATATTTTTCTAAACATTCAATTGTATACATTGAACAGGTAGGTGTATACCTGCATCTCGAAAGAAAAAAAGGACTTAAGCATTTTTGATAAAATTTAACTAATAAGATTAAGCAATTTTTCATGAAGGAAGACCTTTAATAAGATTATGAATCTCTTCTTCAATTTGTTTAAAATTTTTCTTATAAAAAGTTTTATGTATTCTTACAACTATATCTAATGAAACAGAATAAGAAAGTTGTTTTTTTAACATCTCCCTTAATAAGCGTCGCATGTAATTTCTTCTTACAGATAATTTTTCAACTTTTGTGCTTACAACATAACCAAATCGAATTTGAGATATGTTGTTAGGTGCATAGTGAAAATAAAGATGGGGGGACGATAATTTTTTCCTGAAATTAAAGACAGAAGAAAAATCTTCTGAGGACTGTAGCTTTGATAATTTATACTTTGGTAGAATAAATTAGATTCCTAAACGAACTCTTCCTTTAGCCCTTCTAGAAGCGATAACGTTGCGTCCTCCCCTCGTTTTCATTCTAACTAGAAAACCATGGGTTCTTGCACGTTTAACTTTTGATGGTTGATAGGTACGTTTCATATTTGTTGTCTGTTCTTTAAACTTTGAAGGCGAAGAATACTCTTCAAGCTGATTTATGTCAATAAATATACCTTATTATTTATTTAAAAAGCCTGTGGATAACTAAAGTTAATTAGGCTAAGATTAGAAGTCCTTAATTAAACAAAATATATTAACAAATTAAATTTTGAAAAACCCCAACGATACTTTTTGGCCGCTTTGTGTAGATAAATTTTCTAGCGAGCTAACCAAACAACAACTTACCACCTGGATCAAACCATTAAGTTTCAAGGTGCAAGGAAAAAAGGCTCAAATTATTGCGCCAAATCAATTTGTACTCCAGTGGGTTAAAGAAAAATTTTCAAAGCAAATCGAAACATTAGCTACAAAACACTTAAAAGATATCAATCTTGAATATATTGTAATCAAGAAGATAAATGAAAAATCAAAAAATTCAGTCGACATAACTTCAAAGCTTAACAATATAAGTTTAAAACCGGTTTCAAAAAAAGCAAATGGTTTAAATCCAGCTTTCAATTTTTCAAATTTTGTTACTGGAAAAGCGAATCAATTAGCAACAGCAGCTGCAAAACAAATTGCAGAAAATCCAGGTAAAGCTTATAACCCTTTATTTATATATGGTGGTGTAGGTTTAGGGAAAACACATTTAATACATGCAATTGGCAATTATCTAAAAAATTTACAGCCTGACGCTAAAATCAAATATTTACATGCTGAGCGCTACGTCCATGATGTTGTAAAAGCATATGAAAACAAGGCTTTTGATAGCTTCAAAAAAGCATACCATTCTTTGGACTTATTATTAATTGACGATATACAGTTCATTGGGAAAAAGAATCGAACACAAGAAGAGTTTTTTTATGCTTTCAACACTCTTATTGAAAACGAAAAGCAAATTATCATTACTTGTGATAGTTATCCTAAAGAAATACCTGGTGTTGATGAAAGACTGAGAACGCGATTTAGTTGGGGCTTAACTGTGGCAATTGATCCTCCAGAGCTTGAGATGCGTGTAGCTATTTTATTAAAAAAAGCAGAAGAAAACAAAACTGTTTTACCAGAAGACGTAGCTTTTTTTGTTGCAAAACAGATTCGCTCAAACGTGAGGGAGCTTGAGGGTGCTTTAAATAGAATTGTCGCCATGGCTAATTTTACTGGACGGGATATTGATACTAACTTAGCAAAAGAATCATTACGTGACTTGATTGCAGTTAGAGGAAGACAAGTGAGTGTTGAAAATATTCAGAAAACTGTCGCAGAATACTATAAAATTAAGATAGTTGATATTTTAAGCAAGAAAAGATCTAGAAACTTTTCTCGCCCAAGACAGTTAGCAATGTGTCTAACAAGAGAATTAACTAATTTAAGTTTTCCTGAAATTGGAGCAGCTTTTGGAGGAAGGCATCATACCACCATTATGCATGCTTGTGATGAGGTTGAGAATTTAAGGTTAAACGATCAGAATATTAGTCAAGATTTAGGTTTTTTAACTCAAGTTTTAAGAGGATAATAAACATGTGGATTAATTGTGGATTAGATTATAGGTAAATAAAAAAATTGATTAATGAAATTTTAATCCACAATTCATACACACTTAAAGACATACATAATAATAAGTTTAAAAGTTATATAACTACTTATTATTAAAAGAAAAAATTAACAAAAGAAGATAAACAAAGGCTATTATTATTATTATTATTTATATAAAGAAAAAACTATAAAACTATGAATATAAAAATCGACAGAGAATTATTACTTAGACCCCTTGCAACCGTGTCTGGCATAGTCGAAAAAAGGCATGCTTTACCAATACTTTCAAATCTATTATTAGAAGGTAATCAAGGAAAACTAACATTTACGGCGACAGATCTTGAAATGCAAATCTCAACACATATTAAAACTGAAATAGCAGATGATTTCCAAATAACAATATCAGCTAAAAAGCTTTTTGATATTACAAGAGCGCTTCCTGATGAAAGTAAAATGGATATTCAAATTGAGGAAAGTAAAGTATTAGTTAAAGCAAAAAAAAGTCGCTTTAATTTACAAACGCTCCCTCCAAAAGATTATCCCGTCATGAAAAAAGAAGAAAAGGATACAGTTGACTTAAAATTATCCCAAAAAGAATTTAAAACACTTCTAAAACAAGTTGACTTTGCAATGGCTCAACAAGATATTAGATATTATTTAAATGGATTATTAATAGAAGTGAAAGATAATAATATAAATATTGTTGGAACAGACGGTCACAGATTGAGTTTTACTTCTTTAAAGTTAAAAAACCCAACTCACCCTGCACAAGTTATTGTTCCTAGAAAAACCATTGTAGAATTGACAAAATTATTAAATGACACAGAGGACCAACTAGAAATAAGCTTTACAAAAAATCAAGTCAATTTCAAATTTAATGAAATTGATCTAATTACAAAGGTAATCGATGGAAAGTTTCCAGATTATAGTAGGGTTATTCCACAAGGACATAATAATGTTTTTAATGTTGATCGATCATTGCTATTGGATTCAATGTTAAGAGCTTCTATTTTATCAAATGATAAATATAGAGGTATAAGAATGGTTTTAGAAGAAGGAAATTTAAAACTAGTAAGTAATAATAGCGAACAAGAACAAGCAGAAGAAGAATTAGAAATTAATTATAAAGGTGAAAAAATAGATATCGGTTTTAATGTTACTTATTTAATTGATGTTTTAACAAATATTCAGTCAGATAAATTAACTATTGCCTTCAATGATTCAAGCAGTAGCTGTTTAGTAACTATCCCAGATAACGAAAAATATAAGTATGTTGTAATGCCAATGCGCATTTAATTATTAAAGAAGAAAATAAATATTATGACTGACAAAATAGAAAGCCCAAACGAATATAATTCAGAAAGTATAAAGGTATTAAAAGGGTTAGATGCGGTTAGAAAAAGACCAGGAATGTATATTGGTGATACTTCAGATGGTAGTGGCTTACATCATATGGTTTTTGAAGTTTTAGATAATGCAATAGATGAGTCTTTGGCTGGACATTGTGATGAAATCAAGGTAATTATTCATCCAGATAACTCTATTACAGTTACTGATAATGGTCGAGGAATCCCAACAGATATTAAAGAAGATGATGAATTTAAAAGATCGGCAGCAGAAATTGTTATGACTGAGTTACATGCCGGTGGAAAATTCGATCAAAATTCTTATAAAGTTTCAGGGGGGCTTCACGGTGTTGGTGTTTCCGTAGTAAATGCTCTATCAGATTGGTTAAAACTAAAAATTTATAGAGATAATAAAATTCATGAGGCTGAGTTTAAAAGAGGCGACATTGTAGCACCTCTTAAACAGCTGGGAGATACACAAAAAAAAGGTACAGAAGTAAGCTTTATGCCTTCAGTTGAAACCTTCGCTAATATTGATTTTCATTTTGATTTATTAGCAAAAAGAATTAGAGAATTATCTTTTCTTAATAATGGTGTAAATATAGAATTAATTGATCATCGATCTGGAAAAACAGAAAACTTTGCTACGTCAGGAGGAATAAGGGGATTTGTAGAGCATTTGAATCGTTCAAAAACTACTTTGCATGAAAATATCTTTTATGCTGATAGCACTGAAAAAGACGGTATTACTATAGAAGTTAGTATGCAATGGAATGACAGTTATGGTGAGAATGTTCAATGTTTTACAAATAATATACCTCAAAGAGATGGCGGGACACATTTGACAGGCCTTAGAGCTGCTCTCACTAGAACAATTAATACATATATAGAATCAAATGAGTTAGCAAAAAAAGCAAAAGTTGAAACCGGAGGCGATGATATGAGAGAAGGGCTTGTATGTATTTTGTCTGTTAAAGTCCCTGACCCTAAATTTTCTTCTCAAACAAAAGATAAACTGGTTTCAAGCGAAGTGCAACCAATTGTTTCTGATGTAGTAGGAAAAAAATTAACAGAATTTTTATTAGAACACCCAAAAGATGCAAAAATTATTTGTAATAAAATTGTAGATGCTGCAAGAGCCAGAGAGGCTGCCAGGAAAGCAAGAGATATGACAAGAAGAAAAGGTGTTATGGATTCTCTTGGATTGCCAGGAAAGTTGGCGGATTGTCAAGAAAAAGATCCTGCGCAATGTGAGATATATTTAGTCGAAGGAGACTCAGCGGGAGGATCAGCAAAACAAGGTAGAGATAGAAAAAACCAGGCTATCTTACCTTTAAAAGGTAAAATTTTAAATGTTGAAAAAGCAAGAATTGATAAAATTCTTTCATCACAGGAAATAGTAACTTTAATTACAGCACTTGGGACTGGTATTCACGCAGAATTTGATATTGAAAAACTTAGATATCATCGAATTATAATTATGACCGATGCCGATGTTGATGGTGCGCATATTAGAACACTATTATTAACTTTCTTCTTTAGACAAATGTATGAATTGGTTGAAAGGGGACACGTTTATATAGCACAACCACCTTTATATAAAGTTAAACAAGGAAAAGAAGAAAAATATTTAAAAGATGAGCAAGAATTAGATCAATATTTAGTTGATTCAGCACTTAAAGGTGCAAGCTTACTAACTCGGTCTGGCGGCGATGTTTTAACTGAAGATGTCTTAGGTAATATTGCTAGAGAAATGGTTTTAACTGAAGCAATAATTAGAAGATTAGCTTCTAGATATGATGAATCTCTTCTAAGAGCAATGCATATTTTAGGACCATTATTTTTAGAAGACGAGGATAAAACTAAAAATTATGCTTCAGAATTAAAATCTTTAATGCCTCTAGACAATATTAATTTTGAAGTTAAACATAATGAAGATTCGGACAAATATTTTATTGAAATTAACCAATTTATTCATGGTAACTTACAAACAAGCAAGTTAGATGAAGAGTTTTTGCTAAGCGGCGAATATAGACAAATAATAAAGTCTGCTGAATTAACAAAAAATTTAATCGGTGAAGATGGTGAAATATCTAGAGGAGAAAAATCAAAGAGAGTTAATAATTTTCATGATGTACTAACCTGGTTGATGGAAGAAGCTAAAAGAAATCTAAATATTCAGCGCTATAAAGGCTTAGGAGAAATGAACCCGGAACAGCTCTGGGAAACAACTATGGATCCAAAAGCAAGACGTTTATTAAAGGTAACGATTGAAGATACAACAGCAGTAGAGGAAACTTTTACCAGGCTTATGGGTGACGATGTTGCGCCTAGACGGGAGTTTATTGAGAGCAACGCCCAATCTGCTAGTAATTTAGATATTTAATAGGTGCTTAATGACCTTAAGTGAATTAAGATTTATCGTAGCATTAGCGCACGAAAAAAACTTTCGAAAGGCTGCTGAAAGATCATTTGTTAGCCAGCCAGCATTAAGTCTAGGTATAAAGAAAATAGAACAAGAATTAAATATATCTATATTTGAAAGAAGTGTTGGAGCAGGTGGCGATGTAAAAATTACTCCGACGGGCCAAAAAATAATTGATCAGGCAGTTATTGTTTTAGAAGAAGCCGCTAAAATAAAAGATTTGTCTGCTAATGGCGACAAACAACTCGACCTCCCTTTCAAGTTAGGATTAATTTATTCTATTGCTCCATATTTACTACCTTTAATTATCCCAGAGTTAAGAAAAAAGGCACCTCAAATGCCTTTAGAAATAAATGAGAACATAACTAAAAATTTAGAAACTGCATTAAAACAAGGCTCAATTGATGCTGCTGTTATTGCTTTACCTTTTGATATTCCTGGTGTTGCAACTGAAATTTTATATGATGAGTCGTTTGTGGTAATTGCGCCTTTAGTTCACAGGTGGGATGTTAACAATACTATTAAAGCTAAAGATTTAGCCCAAGAAAAAGTTTTATTGCTTGATAGAACGCATTGTTTCAGTAATCAAGTTGTTGAAGCATGTCCAGGTCTTTCAAAGAATAGTGAAATACAACTTGGCAATTCTTTAGAAACGATTAGAAGTATGGTAGCTTCAAATTTAGGTATTTCTGTATTACCTAAAAGTGCAACAACAGAAACACATGATAATTCACAAGTTAAAACAATTTTATTTGAAGCTCCAGCACCTTTTAGAAGAGTAGCTTTAGCATATAGAAAAAGTGCTGTAAAAAAAGAAGCAATAAATAGAATTATAGATGTTATTAAATCATTAGAACATAACAAACATGGAATATTTAATATGGTAAAATAATTTATGGTGGCAGCTTAACACCAGAAAATTCCAAGTCATTATTTAGTATGAATAATAGAGATGGAGGTCTTGTAGGCCGATGTTCTATTGATCCAAATTCTTTTATTAAATTATGTCATATAGCGGATCAATTGAATTGTAGGGAAAAGAGATAATGATTATAGGTGTCATGAAAGAAATATTAGAAGGTGAATTTAGAGTCGCAGCAACACCAGAGACAGTAAAAAAATTAACCAAATTAGGCCATTCAGTTTATATAGAATCAAATGCCGGTATTGCTGCATCTATTACAAATGAAATGTTTACCGATGCAGGGGGTTTAATTAAGAATAATTCTGATATTTTTAAGTCTGATTTGTTATTAAAAGTAAGGGCTCCTAATGACGCAGAAATAGAAAAATTAAGGCCCGATCAATTTATTGTAGGTTTGTTAGAACCATTTAATAATGATTTAACAAGTCAATTATCAACTAAAAAAGTAACAGCATTCTCGCTTGAATCTTTACCTAGAAATACACGTGCACAATCAATGGATGTTTTATCCTCACAAGCAAACATTGCGGGATATAAAGCTGTTATTCTAGCTGCTGATTATTTTAAGAAATTCTTTCCTATGCTAATGACTGCTGCTGGAACTGTTAAAGCTGCAAGAGTAATTGTGTTGGGTGCTGGCGTCGCCGGTTTACAAGCAATTGCAACTGCAAAAAGACTTGGAGCAGTTGTAGAGGCTTCAGATGTTCGCCCAGCGGTTAAAGAACAAATTGAATCGTTAGGAGCAAAATTTATTGACGTCCCTTATGAAACAGAGGAAGAAAAAAATAATGCTTCTGGTGAGGGTGGTTATGCAAAGTCAATGCCAAAATCTTGGTTAGACAGACAATCAAAATTGGTCGCTGAAAAAGCTATAACTGCAGATATCATAATTACGTCAGCTTTAATTCCTGGTAAAGAACCCCCAAAACTAATTTCTAAAGAAACTATTTATAAAATGAAAGAAGGATCAGTAATTGTAGATATGGCAGCAGGTTTGGCTAAGGATGGCTCTGGTAATTGCCCATTATCGGAAGATAATAAAATAATAGATGCTGGCGGCATAACAATTATTGGCCTTAATAATTTACCAAGCTTATTAAGTTCTGATGCATCAGCTCTGTATTCTAGAAATATATTTGAATTCATAAAATTATTGATAAATGAGCAAGGGAATCTTTATATTAATAGAGAAGATGAACTTGTAGCAGGAGCTTTGTTAACAACTAAGGGTAATTTAATTAACTAAGGAGTAACAATGGGTGAATTAATGACAATTCAGAATATAAGTATCTTTGTGTTAGCCATTTTTGTGGGTTATCACGTGGTTTGGAATGTTACATCCGCTCTTCATACCCCGCTAATGTCTGTAACTAATGCAATTTCTGGCATTGTGATTGTTGGAGCAATATTGCAAGTTGTGGAAATTAACGGGGAGTTAGTGACATTTAGTAGTATTTTAGGCGCTTTTGCTATATTTTTCGCTGCAATTAATATATTTGGTGGATTTTTTGTTACTCAAAGGATGTTAGAGATGTTTAAAAATAAAAAAGAGAAGAAGAAATGACAATACAAACATTATCAATGTCGGCATATTTAGTATCTGCGATATTTTTTATATTAGCTTTAAAGGGTTTGTCATCACCTACTTCTGCTAGACAAGGTAACTTATTTGGCATGATCGGTATGACTATTGCTGTTGTAGCTACTTTATGGGTAGGACAGAATCTAATAACTTTATTTATATTTGTGCCGTTGTTGCTTGGCGCGTGTATCGGAATATTTGCAGCCAAGACAGTCCAGATGACAAAGATGCCAGAATTAGTAGCACTAATGCATTCTTTTGTAGGACTTGCAGCTGTTTTAATTGCTATTGCAGCAGTATTAAATGCGGGTGAGGCTCACTCTATAGTTCAAAGATTTGAATTATTTATCGGAGCATTCATTGGAGCAATTACATTTACTGCATCCGTAATTGCATTTGGAAAATTATCAGGGAAATTTGGGGCTAAAGCTACTGTATTTAAGGCTCAACATTGGATTAATCTATTATTAGCATTAGCTATGATTTTCTTTGGAACAATTTATTTCCAAACAGAGTCAATAAGTGCTTTTTTTATTATGGTTACCATTGCTTTAATTCTTGGAATAACTTTAATTATTCCAATAGGCGGAGCAGACATGCCAGTTGTTGTTTCGATGCTCAATAGTTATTCTGGATGGGCGGCTGCAGGTATTGGATTTACTTTAAACAATTCAGTATTAATTATTGCAGGGGCATGTGTTGGTTCATCAGGTGCAATTTTATCTTATATTATGTGCAAAGCAATGAACAGATCTATTATTTCAGTGATGTTAGGTGGCTTCGGATCAGATATTGCTTCAGATACAGCATCTCAAACTGAGAAACCTGTAAAATCAGGCTCTGCTGATGATGCATCATTCTTACTTACTAATGCAGATACCGTTATTATTGTTCCTGGCTATGGGTTAGCAGTTGCAAGAGCTCAACATGCCCTGCAAGAACTAACTACAAAATTAATAGCTATGGGAGTCGATGTCAAATATGCAATTCATCCAGTAGCTGGAAGAATGCCAGGCCACATGAATGTTTTGTTGGCAGAAGCAGATGTTCCATATGAACAAGTTGTTGAAATGGACGATATTAATAGTGAATTTGGGCAAACAGACGTTGTTCTTGTAATTGGCGCTAATGATGTTGTAAATCCAGCAGCGAAGACACCAGGCAGTGCTATTTATGGGATGCCAGTTTTAGAAGCCGAAAAAGCAAAAATGATAATAGTAAATAAAAGGTCAATGGCTCCAGGATATGCTGGTCTAGATAATGAACTTTTTTATTTAGATAAAACTATGATGGTATTTGGTGATGCAAAAAAAGTTGTTGAAGATTTGATTAAATCAATCGATTAAAAAAAGGCTTATAAAATAAGCCTTTTCAAAATTTGACTATCTTTACTCAGAAGTTAACGGCGGTAAATCAGAAGCATCCATAGGAGCTATTCCATCCCCACCTCCATACATAGAATATGCATAATACCCAGCTAAAAAGATAATGACTAAAACAATAATATTTTTCAACATAAAATTAATCCTTCAAAAAATTAATACCACAGCAACATTAACACATTATAATTAAAACATAAATTTTAAAATAAAAACTATGGCTAATATTCTCCAAACATACTTCGATATTTATTTTAGAGAAATTATTATGGGAGTTCTGATACTTTCAATTATTATTGTTCTAATTTCAATTATCTTTGTATTTTTTAATTTAAAAGATAATGATGTAATCAAAAAAATCAAAAAATCAAAAAATCAAAAAATGAAATATACCAAACAATTTTTACAGGGCGTAGATGGAATTGATTTAAATCTAAATATTGAAAATCCAAAAAAAATAAAAAAATAAAAGGTGGCCTGGATATCGCTCAGGCCCTGCGGTAATAGTAACTTCACAGGAGGAAATAAGAACTATTACCAACTATTGACGTTTAATGTGAAAAAAAAGTCAGTTTATTATGCTAATTAGATAAAACTAATGAAAATCCTGACTTATGAACAAGTAATAGCGTCTAATAAAAAACAGGGGAAAGAATGCAAAAAGAGGAAATTTTAAAATTACTTGAAAGTGATGATAAAGAACGCAGACTTAAAGGGGTTTCTGCGTATTACGAATTGTTAACAACGCCAAAAGATGATGACAAAAAAATTAAAAAAGAGGTAAATAAAAATTCATCTTATAAGCATACTAAGTTATGGAGAACAATTCGAAGAAGGACTTGGAATAACGATGAAGCAGACGAAATAGTAATTCAATTTTTCGAATATATTTCGAGACGATTCAAAACAGGTGGCAAAGTTTTAAGTCAAGAAGAGCTTGCTAAAGAAAAAAAAGCTCCTGTAATTAATAATTTAGAAGCTTTTGCTTTTTGGAAATGTAAATTATTAGTAATAGATCTTGAGAGGAAAATGGGAAAACAAAAACAAAGAGAAGTGGTAACAGATATACCTGAAGAAGCAGCGCGGGCTGCGAGTCAAAGTAGATATTTTGAACCAAAAAAAGATGGAGAATTATCATTTAAAAGTGAAAAAAAAGAGACAGAGCAAGATGGAGAATTATCATTTGATGATGAAATTAATAAGCAACAATTGATCGAAGAATGTATTAAAAGCAAATTAGAAAAATTTGCTAGAGAAGTAAGTGCTGAGGGAGCAGAAGCAATAGCAATGCAACTTAGCGGTATAAAAATTAAAGATATTGCTAATATGCAAAATAGAAAAGAAGCAACACAAAGAGAATTTATAAGAGCTAGTAAAGAAAAAGCAAGATCCTATTTTGCCCCATGTAATGAAATTGGTATATATTCAAATTTAAAAAAAGATTGAGGAAGAATTAGATGGTAAAAAAAGACTTAGAAAAAAGACAATGGATCGATACCTTCGATGGTAAGAAGGTCAAAGGTGGAAATAAAAAAACTCAATTGAATGCAAGATTAGTACGAGCAGCATTTGAAGAAAATGAAAATAAAATCGAAAAAGAATGGCAAGAAAAAGATCATGATGTTCTATTGCAAAAAATACTTAAAAAATGTGAAGAGATAGGGTATTTAGAAAAACCGTCGTTGAATTTAAGCAAAATAGTAAGAGACCAGGGCCATTGGTTAGCTCCATTATTAATTGGGGGTAGTTTTTTCTCTTATGCTATGAAAGATGGTATTCATATCACCGATGTCCAAGAAGTACCAACAACGCAAGTTCAAGTTTCTGAAACGTTTTGGGAAATTGTCATGGATGAAACGGGAAATAGATTAACAGCTTTTTGGCCAAAACAAAAAAAACAGATGACAAAAATAAAAACAACAATAGTTAATGCAGTTGACTGTTCTTCAGAATTATTAACTCTAGATGGGTGCCTTAAATTTCAAAATAAGCACCAAGCGCAATTTAATATAGGGCTAATTTATGAGCAAGGACTGAGCGGTGTAGAAAAAAATCCAGAAAAAGCTTACGAATGGTATCAAAAATCAGCTAACCAAGGAAATCAGAGAGCAAAGTTTAATATTGAATATATGATAAGTAAGAAAATGATTAATAAATAGTTATATTAATCTGACTTTTTTATAAATGGTTACGTCATTTAGGCGTAACCATTTTTTTTAAGGGAAGATTATGAAATTCAAAAAAATAATATTAGTTTTAGCACAACTTGGTTTAGTTTCTGCAATTGGTGTGACTGTAGCAAAACAAAATGATGAACCAATGAAAAAAATTGATCAAACTAAGAAAGTAAATACAGAGAATTGTAAACAAGAAACTTTTTGGACATCTTGGTTTGATAACACAAATCAATTTAAAGGATTTGGAGTACCACCTAGTCAAAAAGAAATTTCGAAAGCACAGTATAGATTCGCAGAAAATTATCATAATGGGAAAGTGTTAACAAAAGATTACCAACGTGCACTAGATTTATTCACTCGAGCAGCTGAATCAGGATTAACACAAGCTAACTTTAAATTAGGATTAATTAATCACTATGGACAAGGGAAAGTAAAAAATTTATCAGAGGCTTATTCATATTATGAAAAAGCTGCTATACATAATAGTCCCGAAGCACAATTTAATTTAGGCCTAATGAACCGATACGGATTGGGTAGAAATAAAGATCAATATAAAGCTTATGAATGGTTTTCAAAGTCAGCAAAAGACCAAACAACTTTAGATATTAATCAATGCAAAATTTCAGTAGCAGGGGTTACAGAGGCTCAATTTAATTTAGCTCAAATGCACCATTACGGAATTGGAACTATTAAAGACATGCATTTAGCTGCTAAATGGTATGAAAAAGCTGCAGCTAATAATATGAAAGAAGCTCAATTTAATTTAGCTAAATTATTACTATCTGGAGAGGGAATTAATTATGATTTTGATCGAGCTATGGAGAATTATAAACTTGCAGCAGAACAGGGGCTTGCTGAAGCACAACTTAATTTGGCTCAAATTTATCACTATGGACCAAGTCAAGCACAAGATCATTATCAAGCGTATGCATGGTATAAAAAGTCAGCAAAACAAGGAATGTTTGAAGCAGAATTTAATTTAGGTTTGATGGCTCACTACGGGCGTGGAACTAATCAAGACTATGTTCAAGCAATGAGTCATTACTTAAAAGCATCAGACCATTCAATTCCCGAGGCCGATTTAAATATTGCATTTTTACATCATTATGGTTTAGGCACCTCAAAGGACCATAAAAAATCTTTCAAATATTTTACTAGAGCTGCAAAATATAATATACCTCAAGCACAGTATCACTTAGGTCTTCTTTACCAAAATGGCCAGTCAGTAAAAAAAGATTTAGATCAAGCTAATTATTGGTTTGAAAAAGCTGCAGAGCAAAATTTAGATGAAGCAAAATTAATGACCGCAGCATTAGCTTTAAGAGAGCCAAACGATGTCGAACTTTATATTGCTAACTAGGGGGATAAATGTATACACGTAAAAATTTTTATATGGTTCTTTTAATTATAGCAGCCCTAACTTTTCTAGTAGAAGCAGTTGAGAATGGAAATCAAAAAAATATCGAAAAGATAAATGTTTCAACAAAATAGGTTTCTCCTGTGGGATCGGGAGGGTGAAAGCCTTCCCTTTCTTTTTTTTAAAATATTAATTGTATTTTCTTTGATTGGTTGTTCAACTCCTAAAGTTAAAGTTGGAAAAGCTACAGTTGTAATTAAAGAACCAATTAAAACTGTAAGTAAAGGAGAAGTATATTGAAATTAGAAAAAGCATTTATGTTAATACTTATTGTCTTTATGTTTGTTTTACCATTCAGCTACTCTCATGCTAAAGATTCTCAAGCAATTAAATATGAAAACTGGACTGTTGATTTTTTTATCGATGGCATTATAAGGTATTCAACAAACGGTAGTAATGTTAATGGGCATATATTTGGATGGATGATTAAACCTGGAGTATGTGATGTTGATGTTTTGTATTTATCAATATCCACATATAAAGAAAATGCTGCTTCTCTTAAAAAAAATCTTAATGGTAAAAGTGTTTCTTTAAAAGTTTCTTTCCCAGAAATAACTGAGATTCCTGAATCAGTAAAAATTAAAACAGATTTTTTATCTGCGATGGACTATACCCCTTCATTAACTGTAGCAAATTTTTCTCATTTTCTTATGGGGCCTGTTTTTGATTCAAGAATGAGCGAATTAAATAAAATAAAAATTGAAGTAGATTCTCCTCATTCAGATTTATTTGATATTGTATCGGATGTATACGATCTAAATGGATATCTTGCTGCTAAACAAAGAGCACATGATATATGTGAACAACACCTTATTCGGCAGTTAGCATTTAACCAGTAATTAAAATCTACAGTCAAAAGAAAAAGAAATGTAAATATCAGATTAGTCTTTTCAACAAAATATATTTATAACTGACAGCTCAATTTTCTAGTAATATAGTTTTATGAACGCCCCTCAAGGTACAGAAGAATGGTTAAAAAAAAGATTAGGTAAGATTACCGGGTCTACTATCCATAAAATCATGTCAGCCAAAGAGAATTCATCGACAAGGTTGAAATTATTACAAGATTTAACGCTTGAACGAATATCTGGCTCCCCCACTAAAAATATTGTTACTGCTCCAATGGCTAGAGGCTTAGAACTTGAATCAGAGGCAAGAAAAGCATACGAAAAATTAAACCAAGAAGTAACATTAATTGGTTTTATAGATCATCCAACTATAAAAGAAGCAGGAGTCAGTCCTGATGGCCTGGTTGGGGAGGATGGAATAATTGAGATTAAATGTCTCAATATAAAAAGTCACAATGAAATTATAAAAAAACAAATCTTACCCAAGCAATATAATTTTCAGATTCAGTTCCAATTAGCATGTACAAATAGAGCGTGGTGTGATTTTGTGGCATACCACCCTGAAGCTGCCGACGTACTTTATGTAAAACGAGTTTTGCCTGAACATGAAGTAATAAAAGATATTCATGAAAAAGCAGTTATTTTCATTGGTGAAGTAGAAGAGAAATATAGGGAAATGAAGTTACAGAACTCAGAAGAACTTTATAAATACTTATAAATATAATGATTAATTTAAAAAGAAATAATAAATTAGAATTAGTAGAAGCAACTGGAGCTCGAAGTCGAGCTTCTTCGATATATAAGCCTAATCAATCAAAAGATTTTAAAATTAGCCGTGGTAAATTTAATGATTTTCTAACCTGTCAGCGATGTTTTTACTTAGATCGTGTTAAAGGATTTCAAAGTCCTGGTATGCCAGGGTGGTCATTAAATGAAACTACAGACATATTATTGAAGAAAGAATTTGATGTATGTCGAGAAGAGCAAAAGCCTCACAGAATATTTATTGAAAATGGATTAGATCATCTTGTACCCTTTAAACATCCCGACATGGACGATTGGAGAAATTCGTTAAGTAAAGGACTTATTTCTCGATTTAATAAGACTAATATTATCTTATCAGGAGGAATTGATGATATTTGGCAAGATACAAAAACAAAAGATCTTATTGTCGTTGATTATAAGTCTCAAGCAAGTAATTATGAGGTAAGAACGGATTATTACTTAGCATCCCCTTATCATGAAGGGTATAAAATTCAGATGGATTTTTATAATTTCTTATTAACTGCTATGGGGTTTCAAGTAGGTATTTTTTCATATTTTTTAGTAGTCAATGCGGATCGATCAGCTCAGGGATTTCACGGAAAGATGGACTTTAGTGAAACTTTAGTACCATATGAGCATAATATTTCTTGGATTCCGGATAAAGTAGAAGAAATGATTGCATTAATTAATCAAGAAACTATTCCTGAATCTCATTCTAGCTGTGAAAATTGTGCATACGCAAGGCAGAGAGCCAAAATAGATTAGGTATTTTTAGAATCATTATCTAATGTATCAGCCAAGCCATGATTTACTTCTGAATGACCTTTTTCATCTTTGCGAACAACTTTAATAACGTCAATTAATTTGGCATCACTTTTTAAATTCCAATAATCAATTGCTATTTGAGGGGCGGGTATATTTAGATCAGGATTTTTTTCGACTTGCTCTAAATAAGCGGTGTAACTTATGACAGCTTCTTCCTCAAAATAACCTACTAACCGGTGTGCAGTTCGAGGAAAGAATACATATAAAATAAAATAGAAATGCCAAAATAAAGCTTGAGCAAATAATATCATAGCTCTTTCGAGCCAATTAGGTTTAGCGATTTCAATAAATGTCATGAGGTGCATACGTTCATTTTCTGCTTCATCTAGGAGTAACTTTATCCACCCCCGATCACTCTGCATTTTTCTTAGACATTTCAAATGAATCCACATACCAGCTACCATACCTGGAACACCAGCAACAGTTTCTAGAACAACAGCTCTATGCCCGTATCTTCTAGCAAAAAAAGTATCAGCAAAAAGTCTTAAAAATTTAGTAATACTCAAAGCAACAAAATCACTAGCGGTTTCAGGTCTTCTGTGTTCAATCATTAGTTTATTTCTTAGCTTTTGCCTTATCTTTTCGAACATTTTTGATAATAAAATTCATGATATCAATAGCATTCTGTTCTCCACCAGCCATTGTGCTAGATGTAAAATATTTTCCATCTATAATCATTGTTGGAACACCAGTTGCACCAGCTGCCTTAAATATTTTAAATGAGCGAGATAGCTTAGATTTCATAGAGAAAGAGTTAAAAGCTGCTTCTACATTTTTTTTATCTAATTTTCCTGTGGTGGTTATCCAATTAATGAGTGCTTTTGTATCATTGTGTTTAAATTGTTTTTCTTTATGAATAGCATCAAATAATTTTTCATGTAGTTTATTTAAAAGACCTAGAGATTCTAAAGCATAGAAGGCTTTTGCAGATTCAACCCAGTCTTTTCTTGGTATTGCAGGAACTCTTTTAAAGGTAACATCTTTAGGAAGATTATCTGCCCATTTATCCAAGTAAGGATCCATATTGTAGCAATGAACACAGCCATACCAAAACAATTCAACTACTTCAATTTTATTTTTTGATTCAGTAGGAATTATCTCTTTAGTGGGCTTAAAGTTAACGCCAGGTTGAGGCTGCACGCCGATTGCTAAAGTTGAAAATGCAATCAAAATTATTAATATAAGTTTATTCATGGTCTCCCTTTTTTATTAGTTTGATTTAGGCTTGGTAAGTTTAATTAAGTTCGCTTTAAATCCTTCTTTAATAAGTTTTTCTCGCATATCCCTTGTTTTAATAAAATCACTATAAGGCCCAACACAAACACGATGAAAATTATTATCTCCAATTTTGGCAGACATGATTACCGATTCAAAACCCATTAAGGCTAATTTAGCTTTTAAATTGTCAGCTGGGCTGACTTGTGAAAAAGCACCAACTTGTAGGTAGTAATTTACATCTCTGTTTTGATCTGGATCAGCTTTTATATTTTCATTTAAATAATCTCTACTATCACGAGGGAGTGCATCATAAAAGTCAAAGCCTGTATCTTCATCAATATTAATTACATCCTCGTCCCCAAGTGCAGAATTAATTTCAATACATGCTCCAGCAGTATCTTTCGATACAAAGGGACTTTTACCATTTGTAATAAATAGAGTTACAGCTATAGAAACCAGAATACCAAAAAGTAACCCAACAAATACCCCATTAGTAAAAGGAGTTCCTTCAGCTTTTTTTGCTTGCTTAGTCCTGTAATCGTCCGCCATAGTTTTATTCCTTTTACATTTGTTGGGGGGCTTCAATACCTAATAATTGCAAACCATTTTTTAATACATACCTTGCACTATTTATTAATGATAGCCTAGCTAATTTAATATTTTTATCTGCCACTAGGAATTTACTGTCATTATAATAGCTATGGAGTTCTGCTGCACAATCTTTGAGAAAATTAGCAATTTGGTGTGGAGCTAGCTCGTTAGTTGCTTGTAAAACAATCTCAGGGTAAATACTAATACTTTTAATCAATTTTAGTTCAGCTGAGTTTTCAAAAGTAAAAGATTCATCAAGCTTCAGTTTTGAAACGTCTCCCCCCCATTGTTCTATTACTTTGGAGATTCTTGCATGGGCATATTGAATATAAAAAACAGGGTTGTCATTACTTTGACTTCTAGCTAGATCAATATCAAAAATTAATTGTGAGTCAGGTCTTCTCGCTGCTAAAAAATATCTAGTTGCATCGCAACCTACCTCATCGATTAATTCTCTCAAGGTTAAATAACTGCCTGCCCTTTTTGAAATTTTAATTTCTTTTTTTGCTTTAGTAACTGTAATCATTTGATGGAGTACATATTCTGGCCAGTTTTCGGGAATATTTTTATTTAATCCTTGAAGGCCGGCTTGAACACGACTGATTGTGCTGTGATGATCAGCCCCTTGCTCATTAATAACTTTCTTAAATCCTCTTTCCCATTTATCTAAATGATAAGTAACATCAGGTATGAAGTAAGTATAGCTTCCATCAGTCTTTTTCATTACACGATCTTTATCGTCCCCAAAATTAGTCGTTTTAAGCCATAGAGCGCCATCTTTTTCATATGTGTGCCCTTCTTCAATAAGCTTATTAACTACTGAATCAACTTTCCCATTTTTATAAAAAGAAGACTCCAAAGTATAGACATCAAATTTAGTTCTAAATGCTATTAGATCTTGATCTTGTTCATTCCTAAGGTAAGCGATACTAAATTCTTGAATAGATTCGGTATCTTTTATTTCTCCAGTTGCTTTAATAATTTGTCCTTGACACTCTATTTTTTTCTTTGATAAATAAGCTTTTGCAATATCATGTATGTAATCTCCATGATAGCCATCAGAAGGAAATCTAGGATCGTCAGTTGAAATGTTTTGGCAGGATGCTTTTACAGACTGGGTTAAATTATTAATTTGTTCTCCAGCATCATTGTAATAAAATTCTCTTGTTACAATCCAGCCAGATGCTTCAAAAAGCCTTGCTAAACAATCGCCTATTGCTGCCCCTCTTCCATGACCAACATGAAGTGGCCCCGTAGGATTTGCAGAAACAAATTCAATTTGTATTTTTTGATTATTACCAGTTTTATTTTTACCGTATGACTCTTTTAGGCTTAGAACATTATTAATTATTTCATTATTAGCTTTGCTACTTAAAAAGAAATTTAAAAAACCTGCTCCTGCTATTTCAATTTTACTAATTAATTCAGAGGGTGGTATTTGTTTTAGAATAATTGCTGCAACTTCACGGGGGGGTTTTTTTAATTTTTTAGATAATATTAAGCAAAGATTTGTAGAAAAATCACCATGGCTGATTATTTTGGGTCTATCAATTACGATAATAGACGAATCAGTGTAATCAGTGATTTGTTTAACTACTGAAAAAAGTAATTCGGTCAGGTGTGCTTTCACAAGGTTACAATAATAGTTTAAAGGGTTATTTTACCCTATCCATTGAGTTATTTTTAAGGAATAAATTGTAAATAGGCAATGAACGATAAACAAAAATTTTTAAAAGTAGCTATTGATGTCCCTATTAATAAACTATTTGATTATTTACCAAACAATAAGCCATGTTTTATTGGGCAATATGTAACAGTTCCATTTGGAAGAAGAAAGGTAATCGGGGTAATTTGTGGGATATCTTTAAATTCAGATATCCATCCATCTAAATTAAAAACAGTGATTAATGTAGATGATGAAATCATTTTTGATGCTCCAATGTTTAAATTATTAAATTTTGTTTCAAAATATTATCATTACCCAATTGGTCAAACTATAATGTCTGTTGTTCCTAGTCGTTTAAAAAGGAACTTAAATCAATTACGGCAGTTTGAATTAATTTATCAATCAACCCCAAAACTAAATAGAAAATTTATTGATCAATTACCAAGTCGTCAAATAAGAATAAGAAAAGTGGCCGAAGCAATATTGGCTAAAGATAGAAGACAGAGTTTTGTTATGAAATTAGTTTCAAATTGGTCGGAATGTATTAAACAATTAGAAGCTTATGGCTGTGTAAAATCAAAAAAATACGAGCCAAGTATAGATTTTACACCAAGTGTAGCACCATCATTAAATACTGAACAATTAAAAATTATTAAAGCCATTACAAAGAAACATGGATATCAAGCATCTTTAATTTTTGGTGTAACTGGCAGTGGTAAAACAGAGGTTTATATCAAGTTAATCGAAAGTATTTTAAATGTTCCAAAGAGCCAGGTTCTGATTTTAGTTCCTGAGATTAATTTGACCCCACAGTTAGAAAGTAGATTCCGCAAACGTTTTACTAATAAAAAATTAGTAAGTCTTCATAGCCATTTAACTGATATTGAGCGCCTAGATAATTGGAGAAAAGCAAAGTCAGGAGAAGCGGATATTATTATTGGTACAAGGCTAGCGATTTTTACACCAATGCCATTTATTAAAATAATTATTATTGATGAAGAGCATGATATTTCATTTAAGCAGCAAGACGGCTTGAGATATCATGCAAGAGATGTGGCGATGGTTAGGGCGAAAAATACTAATATACCTATTGTGTTAGGAACGGCGACCCCATCCTTGGAGAGTTGGCATAATGCCAGTCGAATAGATAAAAAGTATAATCTTTTAAAGTTAAATTTTCGAGCTGTTAAAAATTCAACGCTCCCAGAAATTAAAACAGTCCTAGTAAACGATAAAACTAAAAATGGGATATCAAGATTATTAGTTGATGAAATAAAAGCACGCCTAAAAAGAAAAGAACAATCTTTGATTTTTATTAATAGAAGAGGTTTTGCCCCAACTCTTTTCTGTTCTTCTTGCAGCTGGACATCAGAGTGCAAAAGATGTAGCTCAAAACTAGTAATTCATCTAAAGACAAAAAGATTAAAATGTCATCATTGTGGACATGATCAGAATCTTATTAGTCGGTGCCCAAACTGTGATGGTACTAATTTAGTTTCACTTGGTTCAGGAACCCAAAAAATAGAAGAGGTTTTAAATACAATTTTCCCTGAGGCTAAAATATTAAGAGTTGATAGAGATACAACAAGATCTAAAAAATCATTGGCCTTACTTTATCAAAAAATGAATAATAGAGAAATTGATATTTTAGTTGGTACTCAAATGTTAGCGAAAGGACATGATTTTCCTTTTCTGACTTTGGTAGGAGTTCTTGATGCAGATAATGCTCTATATTCTCCCGATTATAGAGCTCCAGAAAAATTATTTTCACAATTAATACAGGTATCTGGTCGCGCAGGTCGATCTAACATAAAGGGGGAGGTACTTATTCAAACTGCATTTCCAAATAATCCAGTATTTGAAGGGGTTAAAAAACATGATTATGAAATTTTTGCTCTTACACAGCTTAAAGAGAGAGAGCAAATGGGTTTACCACCTTATAGCTTTGCTGCTATTCTAAGGGCTGAATCTAAACAACTAAAATATGCTGAACAATTTGTAAATGAAGCAGCTAAATTTGCTGAATCTTTATCTAATAAAGTTGTAATTTATGACCCTGTAAGACCTTCAATAGAAAGATTAAAAGGTTATGAAAGATTTCAATTATATATTCAAGCTAATAGCCGAACAGACTTACAAAAATTATTAAATCAGTGGGCTTCTTATTTAATACAATGTCCTTTATCTAATCGAGTTAAGTGGTCTATTGATGTTGATCCGATAGAATTTTAAATGGTTTATTCAATTCATATACAATAACAATATGATTAAATCTCCACCAAAAGTTATGACTTTTTCTGCAACTGACCCTACGGGGGGTGCTGGTTTGCAAGCAGATATTTTAACTATTTCAAGTTTAGGCTGTCATCCAATCTCAATTGCTACAGGTTGTAGTGTTCAAGACACTATTGGAGTTAGTAAATTAATTCCTAATGATGCCAAATTGGTTAACGATCAAGCTAGGCTTATATTAGCAGATATGGAAGTAGAGATATTTAAAATAGGATTAGCGTGTAGCAAAGAAAATATTAATGTTATAGCTGAAATTGTTTCGGATTATCCTGATATACCTTTAATAATTGATCCTGTCCTATCTTCTGGGCGCGGAGATGAATTTACTGATATTGAAGCTAGGAAAATGATGATTGAATTATTATTTCCTAAATCTTTATTAATAACTCCAAACAGTTTAGAAGCCAGGCAGCTAATAAGTAATGATGAAGATCTTTCAGAATTATCTATTATAGAATGTGTAGATCGCTTTAAAGACATGGGATGTGAGAATATTTTGATAACGGGAACCCATGAAAAAACAGAAAATGTAATTAATACTTTATATAGTTCATCAAATCAAATAATTCCTTACCATTGGGATCGACTTCAGAGTATTTACCATGGATCTGGATGTACATTGACTGCTGCTATTTGTGCTTATTATGCATTAGGATTTTCAATTTGTGATGCTGTAGAGGAGGCTCAGCATTTTACATGGCAAACATTAAGGCATGGTTTTAAAATCGGAATGGGTCAATTGATTCCAAATCGCTTTTTTCGAGCCAACGACGTTGAAGATGATGGAAAATTTAAACATAATTAAAGGTCTTTATGCTATCACTCCTGAAGAAAAGGATTCATTTGTATTAAGTTCGCAAGTAGAGTCTTGTATTAAAGGTGGGGCAAGACTAGTTCAATATCGATCAAAAAAACTTTCTCAAATTGAGAAGAATAAACAAGCAAGAGAAATAAAAAAAGTATGCGATTACTATAAAGTACCACTTATTATAAACGATGATATTGAATTATGTCGTATTTTAGATGCTGATGGTGTACATTTAGGAGAAGATGACGATAGTTTAGAGGAAGCGAATTTAGTCCTCGGGCCTTCAAAAATAATAGGAATTTCTTGTTACAATTCGATTGATCGAGTACAAAGCGCGGTAGATAAGGGCGCAACATATATAGCATTAGGGGCATGTTTTCCAACTACAACAAAACCAAATGCACCTTCTGCTTCATCAGATCTAATAACTTTTGTTTTAAAAGAATTCAAAATACCTTTAGTAGCAATTGGAGGTATTAATCTTAAGAATATAGAATTACTTATTAATATTGGAGTTAATTGTTTTGCATTAATTAATAGTTTATTTAAAGTAAAAGATATAGAAGGAACGGCTAGAGAATTTTCAAGTCTTATAAAAAAGAGAAACTATGAACGATAAAAATAAAAACTTATTTAAATTATCTCAGAAATTTATTCCTGGAGGAGTAAATTCTCCAGTAAGAGCCTTTTCTTCAGTTGGAGGAACGCCAATTTTTTTTAAAAAAGGCTTGGGAAGTAAGCTTTGGGATGAAAATGATAAAGAATATATTGACTATATTAACTCATGGGGCCCAATGATTTTAGGGCACTCTCATCCAGAAGTGATTAAATCAGTTCAAAAGGTTGCCAAAAATAGCCTATCTTTTGGAGCACCGACTTCAAGAGAGTTAGATATGGCAGAAATATTAGTTAAATTAGTGCCAAGTATTGAGCAAGTTCGATTGGTAAGTAGTGGGACGGAAGCAACTATGAGCGCAATTAGAGTTGCAAGAGGATTTACTTCACGAGATCGAATAGTTAAATTTGAAGGTTGTTATCATGGACATGCAGATTCTTTATTAGTAAAGGCTGGCTCAGGTGCTTTAACATTTGGCCAACCAAGTTCTGCTGGCGTACCAAAAGATATAGCAAAACACACACACACACTTACATTTAACGATATCGAGGGCCTAGAGAAATGTTTTAATAAGATGGGAGAAAAAATCGCATGTGTAATTATTGAACCCATTGTGGGAAACATGAATTTAATTTTACCTCATATTAAATTCTTAAAAAAATTAAGAAAACTTTGTACAAAATATGGAGCTATTTTAATTTTTGATGAAGTAATGACTGGATTTAGAGTTGCATTAGGAGGAGCTCAAGATTTATATGGGGTGATACCTGATATGACTACATTAGGAAAAATAATAGGTGGTGGATTACCAGTTGGTGCTTTTGGAGGCAGAAAGGATATTATGCAAAAATTAGCTCCATTGGGGCCAGTATATCAAGCAGGTACTTTATCAGGGAATCCAGTTGCAGTTGCAGCTGGTTTAAAAACACTTGAACTGATCCAAAAACCAAATTTCTATAAACAATTATCATTAAATACAAAAGAATTAGTTGATGGAATGAAAGAGGGGGCGAGAAAAAAAGGAATTGCATTTTCTGCTAGAAGCGTAGGGGGTATGTTTGGTATTTATTTTAGGGAAGTCCCCCCAAATAGTTTCGATGAAATTATGAAAAGTGACCGAGAAAAATTTAATTTATTCTTTCATTCCATGTTGAAACAGGGTATTTATTTTGGTCCTTCAGCATTTGAGGCTGGTTTTGTATCAGCAGCGCATTCAAAAAAAGATATTAAAGACACAATTAAAGCATCATATAAGGCATTTGAGAGCATAAGTGATTAAATTAATTTCTTTCAAATCATTGAATAAACGTACAAATAAGCATAAAATTGGCGGTTCCGTTTAGATGAGTAAAATATATAAAGAATAAAGTTAATGGCAAATAAAAATTTTTTAAAACAAGGCTTATATAACCCAAAAAATGAACATGATTCTTGTGGTGTGGGTTTTATTGCTAATATACACGGCAAGAAAAGTCATCATATTGTGCAGCAAGGACTTGAAATCCTTACAAATCTTACACATCGTGGGGCAACTGGATATGATCCGAAGCTTGGCGATGGAGCAGGACTCTTAATACAGATATCAGATCGATTTTTTAGAAAAGAGGCTAAAAATTTAAAAATAGAACTTCCAAAGCCGGGGTATTACGGTATTGGAATGATTTTTCTACCTCAGTTAAAGATAGAAAGAAAAAAATGTGAGGCAATTATTTCAAGGATAATTTCGGAGGAAGATCAAGCTGATATTTTATGGAGAGATGTACCAGTTAATAATAGAAATATTGCAACTGCAGCACGGGATGTTGAGCCTGTCATCAAGCAAATTATTATCAAAAGAGATCAAAATTGTAATTCTCAAGACGATTTTGAAAGAAAATTATTTGTTATACGTAAAAGAGTTGAAATTGAAGTCAATAAGCTAAACATTGAAGATTCAGCTAAATTTTATATTTCATCAATGTCTTCAAGAACAATTGTTTATAAAGGCATGTTACTTGCATGTGAAGTTGGTATTTATTTCGAAGATTTATTAAATGAATTAATGCAGTCCGCATTAGCTTTGGTTCACCAAAGGTTTTCAACCAACACCTTTCCTTCCTGGGAGTTGGCACATCCTTACAGGTTAATAGCTCATAATGGAGAAATTAATACTGTACAAGGTAATGTTAATTGGATGAATGCACGGCGTGAAAAAATGAATTCATTGCACCTTGGGAAGGACTTAGAAAAAATATGGCCATTGATTGAGGATGGTCAGTCAGATACTGCTTGTTTTGATAATTGCTTAGAACTTTTAATAGCTGGTGGTTATACCTTGCCTCATGCAATGATGATGCTAATCCCAGAGCCATGGGCTGGAAATGCACTTATGAGTGAGGAAAGAAAAGGATTTTATGAATATCATGCGGCTTTGATGGAGCCATGGGATGGCCCAGCAGCAGTTGCTTTTACAGATGGAAAAATGATTGGAGCGACATTAGATAGAAATGGATTGAGACCAGCTAGATATTTATTAACCAAAGATGGTGACTTAATGATGGCTTCGGAAATGGGAGTTTTAAAATTTCCTGAAGAGAAAATTATAAAAAAATGGCGGCTTGAGCCAGGAAAAATGTTGCTGATTGATTTAGATAAAGGAAAGCTGATTGAGGATGATGAAATTAAAAAGCTTTTGTCTACAGAAAAACCATATAAAGAGTGGTTAAATAAATCTCGGTATTTTTTAGGAGATTTGAAGGCCGTTGATGCTCAATTTGATAAACAAGAAAATTTATTAGATTTACAGCAAAGTTTTGGATATAGCCAAGAGGATCTGTCATTCATTTTAAGTCCTATGATTAAAGCAGGACAAGAAAATTCTGGCTCTATGGGCAATGACTCTGCGCTACCTGTTCTATCAAACCGCCCTAAACTTTTATATAATTACTTTAAGCAATTATTTGCACAAGTTACGAATCCACCAATAGACCCAATTCGCGAAGATATTGTGATGTCTTTAGTAACATTTATTGGCCCTAAACCTAATCTTTTAGGAATAGAAGATAAAGAGCCGCCATTCAGATTAGAAGCTAGCCAGCCAGTTTTAAGTATTAATGAATTAGAACAATTAAAACAAATTGATTCATTGACGAAAAATAAGTTTAAATCAAAAGTAATAGATATCACTTATGATCATTCTCCTGATTTAAAAGTAGGTCACGATATTAGGTTAAAAAATGCTTTAGATGGCATTTGTGAAGATGCAGACCAAGCAATTAATGATGGATTTAATATAATTATTCTTTCTGATAGGAATACGTCATCTAAAAGGGTAGCAGTTCCAGCACTGCTTGCATGTTCGTCAACACATCAATATTTAGTTAAGTCTGGAAATAGAACAAATGCAGGATTAGTAATAGATACTGGATCTGCAAGAGAAGTTCATCATTTTGCTTTACTTGCAGGTTACGGTGCAGAAGCTATTTGTCCTTGGCTAACTTATGAAACAATTAAAACATTAACTAATGATTTCTTTTCGGCCCAAGAAAATTATATTAAGGCTATAGGAAAAGGTTTATTTAAAGTTATGTCTAAAATGGGAATATCAACTTATCAATCTTATTGTGGTGCGCAAGTTTTTGAGGCAATTGGATTAAGTGAACAATTTGTTAAAAAATATTTTACTGGAACTGTTTCAAATGTTGATGGAATTGGAATTGAGCAAGTTGCTTTAGAGACAGAGAGAATTCATCAATTAGCCTATGGTAATGATCCTGTTTTAAGTAACGCGCTTGATGCTGGTGGGGAGTATGCATTTAGGATTAGAGGTGAAGAACATATGTGGACCCCAGAATCTATTGCTAAACTCCAGCATTCAACTAAAAAAAATAACTTTGATACATATAAAGAGTATGCGGAACTTATAAATAATCAAGCCCATAGACACATGACATTAAGAGGCTTATTTTCATTTAAATTAGGGAAATCAATTCCTATAAATGAAGTTGAATCAGCTAAAGAAATTGTTAAAAGATTTACAACAGGGGCAATGTCTTTAGGTTCCATATCAACTGAAGCTCATTCCACTTTAGCAATTGCAATGAACCGAATAGGCGGTAAATCTAATACTGGAGAAGGCGGCGAAGATATTCGACGTAGTATTCCGATTTTAAATGACACTACAATATCTGATCATTTAGATTCAAATATTGTCATCACAAATATTAATTTAAAAGCAGGAGATTCTTTAAGATCAAGAATTAAGCAGGTTGCATCAGGAAGGTTTGGAGTAACTGCAGAATATCTAGCTTCTGCAGATCAAATTCAAATTAAAATGGCACAAGGCGCTAAGCCAGGTGAGGGCGGCCAATTACCAGGGCATAAAGTCAGTGATTATATTGCTAAGCTCAGATTCTCTGTTCCCGGAGTTGGATTAATTTCACCACCACCTCATCATGATATTTATTCCATTGAAGATTTAGCTCAATTGATACATGATTTAAAAAACGCAAATCCAAATGCTAGTATTTCAGTTAAATTAGTTGCAGAAACTGGTGTGGGGACTGTAGCAGCCGGAGTAACTAAAGCAAAAGCAGATCATATTGTTATAGCTGGGCATGATGGAGGTACAGGAGCATCCCCATTGACTTCTATTAAACATGCAGGGGGTCCGTGGGAAATTGGATTAGCAGAAACTCAGCAAACCCTGATATTAAACCAATTAAGAAGTAGAGTAATACTTCAAGTAGATGGACAATTAAAAACAGGTAGAGACGTTGTTGTGGGAGCAATGTTGGGGGCTGACGAATTTGGGTTTGCAACAGCACCACTTGTAGTGGAAGGTTGCATAATGATGAGGAAATGTCATTTGAATACTTGTCCAGTAGGAGTTGCCACTCAGGACCCAGAATTACGTAAAAGATTTTCTGGACAGCCAGAACATGTAGTTAACTTCTTTTTCTTTGTAGCTGAAGAGGCTAGAGAAATAATGGCTTCTTTAGGTATTAGGAAATTTAACGATTTAATCGGACGATCTGATTTATTAGATAAACAAAAAGGGATTGAACATTGGAAAATAAATGGACTTGATTTTAGTAAAATATTTTATCAACCTGAAAAGAGTAATGATATTGACAGATACAATACTGAAAAACAAGATCATGGTTTAAAAAATGCACTTGATAATGAATTAATTAAAAAAACTATGTCTACAATAAATGATAAATCAAATATCGAGTTTGATGCATCTATAACAAATGTAAATAGAACCGTAGGTACCATGCTTTCTCATGAAATAGCAAAAAAATATGGTAATGCTGGTTTACCAGACGATTCTATAAAAATTAATTTAAATGGCACTGCAGGCCAAAGCTTTGGAGCATTTTTAGCTAAAGGTATAACTTTTAACCTAAGTGGAGAAGGTAATGATTATGTTGGAAAAGGATTGTGTGGCGGAAAGATTATTATAAAACCACCGCAAAAATTCAGTGGCATAGCAGAAGAGAATATTATTGTTGGGAATACAACTATGTATGGAGCAACATCTGGTGAAACATATTTTAATGGTATTGGTGGCGAGAGATTTTGTGTAAGAAATTCTGGTGCTTCAGCTGTTATAGAAGGTGTTGGAAATCATGGTTGTGAGTATATGACTGGAGGTACGGTAGTAATCTTAGGTAGAACAGGTCAAAACTTTGCAGCCGGCATGTCTGGGGGAGTTGCATATGTATATGATCCTAATAAAAGCTTTAAAAATTACTGTAATTTATCAATGGTAACGCTCCATAAAGTTGAAAAAGAAAATATTAAAACTGATATGCCACTCCATTTAAATTTAGCAGATGAGATAATTTTGAAAACTCTTATTGAAAATCACTGTCAATATACTAATAGTAATAAAGCGATAGAAATATTAAAAAATTGGGATGTTGAATTAGACAATTTTGTCAAAGTTATGCCGATAGAATATAAAAGAGCATTGAATGAAATGAAAGAAATTAAAACTAAGGAAGTTGTTTAATGGGAAAAGTAACAGGATTTTTAGATTTTCCTCGACAAGCTCAGAGGAATGTTCCTGCGCAAGAGCGTGTAAAAAATTATAAAGAATTTATTTTACATTTATCAGATGAAGAAGCAAAAGTTCAGGGTGCGCGATGTATGGATTGTGGAATTCCATTTTGTAATAATGGTTGCCCAGTAAATAATATAATCCCAGATTGGAATGATTTAGTTTTTAAGCAAAATTGGAAGGCAGCAATTGATGTACTTCATTCTACAAATAATTTTCCAGAGTTTACTGGGCGAATATGTCCTGCCCCATGTGAAGCAGCATGTACTTTAAATATTAATTCAGACCCTGTTGGGATTAAGTCAATTGAGCATGCAATTATAGATAAGGCATGGGAAAATAATTGGGTTCTTCCTCAAATTGCAAAAAACAAAACTGGAAAAAAGATAGTTATCGTTGGATCAGGACCAGCAGGCCTGGCAGCAGCTCAGCAATTGGTAAGAGTTGGTCATGATGTTGATGTTTATGAAAAAAATGATCGAGTAGGAGGACTTCTTCGATATGGAATTCCAGATTTTAAGATGGAGAAATTTCATATAGATCGAAGAGTTGATCAAATGAAAGCTGAAGGCGTAAAATTTAAAACAAATCAAAATGTTGGTGTGACAGTTGACCCAGAGAACTTAGTTCAAAATTATGATGCAGTACTTTTAACTGGAGGGGCAGAGTGGCCAAGAGATCTTCCAGTTCCTGGGAGAGAATTAGAAGGTGTTAATTTTGCAATGGATTTTTTACCATCTCAAAATAAAGTTGTAGCAGGGGATAAAGTTTCTGAACAAATTAAAGCTACCGGAAAGCATGTCGTGGTTATTGGTGGTGGCGACACTGGGTCTGATTGTGTGGGAACTTCTAACAGGCATGGCGCTGCTTCAGTAACCCAATTTGAATTAATGCCGCAACCGCCTGAGCAAGAAAATAAGTCTATGGTTTGGCCTTATTGGCCATTAAAGATGCGAACATCTAGTTCACATGAAGAAGGTTGTGACAGAGATTGGTCAATTGCCACTAAATCCTTTGTAGGAAAGGAAGGAAAAGTTAAAGAACTGATAGGTGTAAAAGTAGAATGGCGAGATGGAAAAATGCAGGAAATACCTAATACAGAGTTTAAATTAAAAGCAGATTTAGTTTTATTAGCGATGGGTTTTATGGGGCCACAACAGAAAATGCTTGATAAATTTTCAATTGAAAAAGATCAACGTGGAAATGCTCAAGCATCAACTGAGGGAGACAGAGCTTATTTTACTTCAAGAAAAAAAGTTTTTGCTGCTGGTGATATGCGACGAGGTCAATCACTTGTTGTTTGGGCTATAAGAGAAGGCCGACAATGTGCACGAGCCGTAGATGAATTTTTAATGGGGACTTCAGTTCTCCCAAGATAATTTAATTAACTCAATATGGTATCCATTATCAACGATGTATTCTTGAAAACTCTTTCAAGAGAAAAAACTTCTTACACTCCAGTTTGGATTATGAGGCAAGCCGGGCGTTATCTCCCTGAATATCTTGAAACTAGAAAAAAAGCAGGTAGTTTCCTAGATCTTTGTAAAAATAAAGATTTTGCAACAGAGGTAGCAATGCAGCCCCTTGATCGATATCCAGACTTAGACGCAGCGATTTTATTTTCTGATATTTTAACTGTTCCTGATGCTATGGGGCTGGGTCTGTATTTCGAAGAGGGAGAAGGCCCAAGATTTAAAAACCCTCTTCAGAATGAGAAAGAAATACAAAAGTTAGATATACCAGATGTTGAAGAAAAATTAAATTATGTATTTAATGCGGTAAAATCAATTAAAGATGCTCTTAGAAATAGAGTTCCTTTAATTGGATTTTCAGGCAGTCCTTGGACACTTGCAACGTATATGGTTGAAGGTAAGGGAGGATCTGATTTTCTCAAAATAAAAAAAATGCTGTATAACCGTCCAGATTTAATCAATCATATTCTTAAAATAAATACAGAAACAGTAACTAAATATCTAGCATGTCAAATTGATGCAGGAGCAGATGTTATTATGATTTTTGATTCTTGGGGCGGAGTATTGGCTCACCAAGAATATGAAAGTTATTCCTTAAATTATATGAAAGTTATTCTTTCGAATTTAAATTTATTAGGTTATCAAAAAACCCCTAAAATTTTATTTACAAAAGGTGGGGGGCAATGGTTACAGGCACAAGCAAATAGTGGAGCTAATGCCCTAGGTACTGATTGGCAAACAAATCTTAGTTCCGCAAGAAAAATAGTAAATGATAAGGTAGCTTTGCAAGGCAATCTTGACCCTGCAATTTTATTATCTGACCCTAAATTAATAGAAAAAGCTGTAAAAGAAGTTCTTGATGATTACGGTCATGGTGAAGGACATATATTTAATTTAGGCCACGGAATAACTCAGTTTACTCCACCTGAAAACCTTCAGGCATTATTAGAGACTGTTCGTAATTACAGTCCTCAGTTTCATAAAAAATAATTTACTTAAAGAAGTTATTCTTCTCCGTAAACTTCCATTTACGAGTTATATTGATAATGTCTACATTTTTATTTATTTCTGCGGGAAATTTGGCGTAAGGCTCCCCAAGTTTAACAATATTAAGAGCTGCCTGATCTAGTTCCTTATAGCCGGAAGATTTATTAATAAATAAATTTTTAATCATTCCATCTGAGTTAAGCGACACAGTCAATCTAAGCGAACCAAACATACCTAACTCAGATGCTTCTTTCGGATAATTCATTGCACCAATAGACTCTACTTTTTGTCTCCATGCTTCAAAATAAAGTTTATATAAGTAATCAGTCGTACTGGCTGAAATAGATTTTACTCTCTTTTGCATCTTAATATTTTCTGTTTCAGTTGAGAGACTCATATTTCTTATTTGAGATAAAATTCTTGATGTATCAATTTGGGAACTTTTAGATTTTGTATTCTCTTGAGAAGTATCTTCTTTTTTTTGGCTAATAATATTAAAATTAATTTTTTTTTCAGCATTTTTTTTTGAAATAGTTAAAGGAACTTTCGAAGATGGTTTTTCTTTATCGGATAAATTATCTTCAGAAGAAATCGATTCTATTAAGGTCACTTGAAAATCTTTAAGATCTTCTTTGTTATCAGTCTGAAAAATTTTAAAAGAAAAATTATTTATAAAAATCAAGTGTAGTAAGATTGAAAAAATAATTGCTATAAGAAATCCATATTTTTTAAAATTATTCATTTTTTAACATCTTAGCCACTTTATTTTGAAGTCCTGAAAATCCACTATTACTCATAAAAATTATATTATCTTTAGGGCGACAAGTACTAAAAATTTTATTTGCCAAAATATCAATATCCGTCATAACAGTTACATTGGAAATATTTTTAAATAAGAATTTAGGGTCCCATGTTAAATTTTTTGAAAAACAAAAAATTATATCTGCTGTTTTTAGACTTTTTAGTAAATCATTTTTCATACTTCCTAATTTCATTGTGTTTGAACTTGGTTCAATAACAGCTAAAATTCTGTCATTACCTATTTTACTCCTTAAGCCTTCTAAAGTAGTTTCTATAGCTGTAGGATGATGTGCAAAATCATCATAAATATTTATACTTTTTATTGATTCTATAAGCTCCATTCTTTTTTTTACATTTTGAAATTTGGCTAATGCATCAATGGATTTTTCTGGTGTAATTCCTATATGTTTTGCTGCTGCAATTGCTGCTAAAGCATTTAGTGAATTATGATGGC
The DNA here is from genome assembly GCA_028122555.1 of Methylophilaceae bacterium. GTDB lineage: Bacteria > Pseudomonadota > Gammaproteobacteria > Burkholderiales > Methylophilaceae > BACL14. Next base: position 1,962 of record JAOHSH010000007.1, on the reverse strand, counting down.
CAATTAAATCCCACTTAAGATTCCCTTGAGATTTCTTTTCAAAGTAAACTTCAAATTCATTTACATTAACCTTTTGGTAAGACCACTTTCCTTTAGAGCCAAAAGTTTCATTTTGCGACCAACAACCTTTTTTTAATACTTTTTTGATTGAAGCGCTATCATCATTAAATATAATTTTTCCGATGCTTGGAACTATTCTAATTAAATGATGAAAATGTGTTTCAATATGTTCTATATTTTCAAAAATATCAGCATGGTCAAATTCAAGATTATTTAAAACTAAGGTATTAGGATTGTAGTGGATAAACTTTGACCTTTTATCAAAGAATGCGGTGTCATACTCGTCTGCCTCAATTACAAAGAAAGTTGGAGAATTTTTTTGATTATTAATTGGTAGTCTTGCTGAAACTTTAAAATTATTTGGTATTCCTCCTATTAAAAATCCTGGAGCTAATTCATTAAACTCTAGGATCCAAGCTAACATAGAAGATGTGGTAGTTTTGCCATGTGTTCCTGCTACAGCAAGAACCCATTTATTATATAAAATATTTTCATAAAGCCATTGAGGTCCTGATTGATATAAAAGTTTACGATTCAATATAGATTCAATTAAAGGATTTTCTCGTGAAATTACATTCCCGATAATAAATATATCTGGATTTAATTTAATTTGGTTTTCGTTATAACCTTCAGTAATTTCTATACCTAATTGTTCTAGTTGAGTGGACATGGGTGGATATACATTTTGATCGCATCCAGTTACTTTATGACCACTAGCTTTTGCTAAAGCAGCAATTCCTGCCATAAATGTTCCACATATACCTAATATATGAATGTGCATAATTATTTAAGGTTGGATGCAAGCCATTTTTTTAATTGTTCTTTAGAAACTGATCTTCTTTTAGCCATGTCACTAATTTGATCTTCATCAATCTTATCAACACTGAAATATTTCGCTTCTGGATGAGCAAAATAAAAACCACTAACTGAGGATGCAGGCATCATTGACATACCTTCTGTAAGTTCCATGCCAATTTCTTTTGCTTGAAGCAATGCAAATATATCGTTTTTAACTGTATGTTCAGGACAAGCAGGATAGCCAGGGGCAGGCCTTATTCCTTGGTATTTTTCTTTTATCATTGCTTCATTGCTCAGTTTTTCAGTTTGATATCCCCATAGGTCTTGTCGAACTCTATCATGCATATACTCTGCAAAAGCTTCAGCTAATCGATCTGTGATGGCTTTGACCATGATGCTACTGTAATCATCTTCCGCCTTCATAAAGATATCTTCATAAATATCAGCATTTATCCCTGATGTGACAGCAAAGAGACCAATGTAATCTGTAACTTTATTTTCTTTTGGGGAAATAAAATCAGCTAAACATAAATTTGGTTTTTGATCACCCTTAATAATTGGTTTTTTTGTTTGCTGTCTCAAACAATAATAAGTGAAAGCTAACTCCATAGATTCATCTTTAAATATTTCGATATCATCTTCATTGACAGAATTTGAAGGGTAAAAACCTACAACCCCATTAGCTTTTAGTTTTTTTTCATTAATAAGTTTATTTAACATTTTTTGTGCTTCTTTAAAAAGATCTGTTGCACTTTTACCTACTACTTTGTCTTTAAGGATATCAGGATATTTTCCATGAAGATCCCATGTTTGAAAGAAAGGAGACCAATCGATATATTCTTTAATTAAATTAAGGTCAATATTTTTAAATATTCTTCGACCGATAAACTTAGGTTTCTTAGGTTTAAATTCAAGGTCTAATTTATTTTTTCGTGCTTCATCAATAGATATGAATGTTGCCCCTTTTTTCTTTGAATGCAGTTGTCGAACGTTTTCATAGTCCTTAGATAAATTGACGATGTACTCCATTTTTTGTTTTGGATCCATCAAAGATTGCATCACAGAGACTGATCGAGACGCATCAGAAACATGCACAACAGGACC
>JAOHSH010000006.1 GCA_028122555.1 Methylophilaceae bacterium | reverse complement strand
GCTAATGTTGATCCAGTTACTGATCCTATTCCAGTCGTGCCAACGGCGCATTATATGATGGGAGGTATACCAACAAACCTTGATGGGCAAGTAAGGGACATAATTAATAATTCTATTGTTGATGGCTTGTATGCTGTGGGAGAATGTGCTTGTGTATCTGTTCATGGTGCTAATCGTTTAGGTTCAAATTCATTATTAGACTTAGTAGTTTTTGGCAGAGCTGCAGGATTAAGTATTATTAAAAATTCAAAAAATAAAAAACATAAAACACTACCTAAAAATGCTGCAGAATTTACTTTAGATCGATTAGACAAATTAAATCAAAATAATAATGGTGAGAATCCTAAAGAGGTAGGAGATGATTTAAGGAGGGTTATGCAAGATCATTGCGGTGTTTTTCGTTTTCCAGAATTGTTAGAGAAAGGTTTAAGTGAGATTAAGTTGTTAAGAAAAAAAACTAATAATCTAGAAATTAAAGATAAGTCGAAAGTTTTTAATACTGCTAGAACAGAAGCATTAGAAATTTCTAATTTAATTGAGGTTGCGGAAGCTACAATCAACGCAGCATTTACTCGAAAAGAAAGTCGGGGTGCACATTCTAGATATGATTTTCCTAAACGAGATGATGAAAATTGGCTTAAACATTCATTTTATAGTTCTATTGAAAAAAATATATCGTTTAGGCCTGTTAATATGAAACCATTAACTGTTAAATCTTTTCCTCTAAAAGAAAGGGTTTACTAATAATTATGAAAATTTCAATTTTACGATTTAATCCCGACCAAGATAAAAAGCCATATATGCAGAGTTATGATTTTGAGCCTGAAAAAACAGACGTCATGCTTCTTGATGCTCTGATTAAAATTAAAGGTATAGATGATTCTTTATCAATGAGAATGTCTTGTAGGGAAGGTGTTTGTGGATCTGATGCGATGAATATAAATGGAAAGAATGGTTTAGCTTGTGTAACAAAGTTAAAAGATTTAAAACATCCAATTATTTTAAGACCAATGCCGGGATTACCAATCATAAGAGACTTAGTGGTTGATATGACTCAATTTTTTGATCAATATAACTCAGTTAAACCATATTTAATTAATAAAGAATTACCACCAAAAAAAGAAAGGCTTCAAAGTCCGGAAGAAAGAAAAAAATTAGACGGTTTATATGAGTGTATTTTGTGCGGTGCTTGCACAACTTCATGCCCATCGTTTTGGTGGAATCCTGATAAGTTTGTAGGTCCAGCTGGTTTACTACAAGCATATCGATTTTTAGCAGACTCAAGAGACGATGGATCTAAAGAGCGATTAATTGATTTAGATCATCCTGATAAGTTATATCGTTGTCATAATATTATGAATTGTGCAGATGTTTGTCCGAAAGGCTTAAATCCATCTAAAGCAATCTCGAATATAAAAAAATTACAAATTAAAAAAAATAAAAGTAATTTCAAAAAGTTAAGAAAAATTTTTTCTATTAAAAGTTAAATTTAATGAATATTGATAATAAAATTGAATATCGTTGCAGAAGAGGGCACTTAGAATTAGATTTATTTTTAAATAAATTTTACACAGAATCAATAAAAAAATTGACAACTAAAGATAAGTTGAATTTTTTAAGTTTCCTTGAAAATGATGATCTTAAATTATTAAAATTATTAAATAATCTTAAATTCTATTCTAGTCAAGATACAAAATACTTGCTAAAGTTAATTAAAAATTATCCAATCTATGAAAGTAAAAAAGGCATAAAATTCAATGAAAAGTGATTTAAGAATAGAGGTTGATGCATTTGGTTCAATAGAAATCCCAAAAGATAAATATTGGGGGGCTCAAACTCAAAGAGCTATTATTAATTTTCCGATTGGTTGGGAGCTACAACCAATCTCCATAATTCATGCTCTTGGATTAGTTAAAAAAGCTTGTGCGATCTCAAACGAAGAGATTGGTAAATTGGATACTAATAAAGCAAATGCAATAATTCAGGCAGCAAGTGAAGTTGTTGATGGAAAATTTGATGATAATTTTCCTTTAGTTGTATGGCAAACTGGTTCTGGAACTCAATCAAATATGAATGCAAATGAAGTCATAGCTAATAGAGCAATTGAAATTCTAGGAGGCGTTATTGGCTCGAAAGACCCAATACATCCGAATGATCATTGTAATATGAGTCAGTCATCAAATGATACTTTTCCTTCAGCTATCCATATTGCCTGTGCGACAACCATTAATGATTTATTCTTACCAGCTTTGAATAATATTTATAAAACTTTAGAAATGAAAGTTAAGGAGTTTGATGGAATCTTGAAAATTGGCAGAACCCACATGATGGATGCAACTCCTGTAACATTATCTCAAGAATTTTCTGGTTACTCCCATCAAATTAAAATGTCTATTCAACGAATAAAAAATGTACTTCCAAGAATATATGAAATTGCACAAGGAGCAACTGCAGTTGGTACAGGACTTAATACCCAGAAAGGTTGGGACAAGTTGGTTATAAAGAATATTGCTAATTTAACAAAATTACCCTTTATTCCTGCACCTAATAAATTTGAAGCTATTGCAAGTCACGATACAATGGTCGAATTATCTGGAGCTATTAAAGCTTCAACAGTATCTTTGTTTAAGATAGCAAATGATATTAGATTGTTAAGTTCTGGACCAAGGGGCGGTTTAGGTGAATTAAATCTCCCTGAAAATGAACCAGGAAGTTCAATCATGCCAGGAAAAGTAAATCCAACACAAATTGAAGCTTTAACTCAAGTCTGCGTTCATGTTTTTGGAAACGATGCTGCTATAGGATTTGCTGGTTCTCAGGGACATTTGGAATTAAATACTTATAAACCAATGATAGCTTACAATATTCTACAATCATTACAACTTATTTCAGATGCTTGTATGGCATTTAATGACAATTGTCTTGATGGGCTTACACCTAATAAAATAACCATTGATAAATTAATGAATAGTAGCCTTATGCTAGTTACAGCTCTGACCCCTTTAATTGGTTATGATCATGCTGCCTTGATAGCCAAGAAAGCGCATAAGAATGGGACATCCTTAAAAGAAGAGGCATTGAAGTCAGGTTTAATTGATGAAAAGACTTTTGATCTTACTATTAACCCAAAAAAAATGATTAGCCCTGAATAATAACTATTTTTTTTGTTTATGTTGCTGGGGGCAGTAAGCTCTTGTAATGCCATCAGGCCTTAAAGATTCATGTCTTAAATTACTATTTTTCATTCTTTCGCGCCATAAAGTATAACTTCTTGGTTTTAATTCTTTCTTCATTAATAGTTTTAAATTACTTTCATTTAAACCGTAAACCCTTAGGATCGCATCTAATGATGTTCTATCTTCCCATGCCATCTCAATAATTCTGGAAGTATCAGACTCATTAAATTTCTTTTTATTAGCCATTGTTTCCCTTTAATCTATTCATCAACCTTCAACCTAATATTTTTTATAAGCATTTCGATTCTATTTTCTAAATTTAGTTTAATTTTTGAAGAGATAATAAAGAAATCCTCTGCTCTTTGACCAAGAGTATTTATTTTAGCATTATGAACAGACATTTCTAATAAGTTAATTTCTTTTACAATTAGCCCTAAAAGATTTGGTCTTGAAGCACATATTACCCCAAGCTGAAAGCGATTAGATTTAATTTTTTTACAAGTTATTTGGGATTCAATTTTATGAAATGTTGCTTGAGCCGTTTTTTTAGTGACAGGTATATTTAATTTAGAGTGTTTATCTAATAAGTAGCTTGTTAGTTCTTTTTCAATATGCTGGAAATAGTGCTTATAGCTAATAGATTCGTTTGGAGTATCAATAAGATTAAATACATCTAATGCATAATTATTTTTAGTGGTTGAAATCGTAGCTTGAACAACATCACACTTAATATTGTAGAAAAAATTTGTGATTTTAGCAAAAAGAGCCTCAGCATCTTTGGTAAAAATTAATACCTCTATACCTTGCCCATCAGAGCTATGACGAACTTTTACTATTGACTTTTCATTTTTGGAATAAGGCAAAAGTACTCTTGTATGCCAGGCTATATCTTTTCCATCAAAACGTGAAAAGTAATCTTCGTTAAAATTAATCCATAGCTTTTTGTAACTTTGTAAACTGATTGAATATTTAGATAATATTTTATGTGCCACTGCTTTTCTCTCTGTTATAACTTGAGATATATCAAGCTCATCGCTAATTAAATTATTTTTTGTTTCTAAATATAGTGTTCTTAACAAACTTGCTTTCCACTGATTCCAAACATGAGGACTTGTTCCTCTAATATCAGCAACCGTAAGAAGATATAATGCATCTAGTCTATTTTGTGTTTTAACGAATCCTGCAAATTCATTTATTACAAAGGAGTCTGCTAAGTCAGATTTTTGAGCTACACTCGACATTTTTAAATGAGACTTAACAAGCCATACAATTAAATCTTTATCTTCGCTTTGAAGATCCATTATTTTTCCAAATCTATAAGCAATTGAACTTCCAAGCTTTGAATGATCTCCTCCACGACCCTTTGCGATGTCGTGAAATAATGCCCCAAGATACAATAAATATGGTTTTTTAAAGCTCTTGAATATTTCATTACACTCTGGAAATTCATGTTTCCATTTATCTAGTGTAAAGCGCCTTATATTTTCTATAACGTTTAATGTATGCTCATCAACTGTGTATATATGAAATAAATCATGCTGCATCTGAGCAACAATTTTTCCAAATGCTGGAATAAATTTTCCTAAAATATTGCATTTATTTAATAGTCTTAATGATCGACTAACTTTATTTTGACTTTTAAAGATAGCAAGGAATTTTTTTTGGTTATTTGGATCACTCCTATAATTTTTATCTATTTGAATAGATTGGGCATCTAATGCTCCCAGTAGATTTGGTCCAAAACCCTTAACTTTTTTAAATTGTTGAAATAATAAAAAGATATCTAATATATAAGGCTTTATTTTAGAAATATTTTTTTGATCTAATTCTATTAAATCGTTATATATATAAAATGGTAGTGTGTGCTTTAATATTCTCTTATTTTGAATATTAGGGTCTAATCTTTTTATTATAATCTCATTGAATAAAGTTATATAATTTACTGATTTATAATAACTTTTCATAATAATTTCACTAGATTTTTTATTTTTTTTATTTTTAAAACCAAGATTATCTGCAAGTTTATTTTGAACATCAAAAACTAATCGATCCTCAATTCTTCCAGCCAAGATGTGTAAAAGTATGCGACGTTTTGTTATTTTATTTTCATGAAGCTGTATTTTGTTAAATTCAACTTTATTAATCACATTATTCTTAAACATTTCTTTAAATGTTCTACCTTTACCTTGGCTAATTGATAGCCATCTAACCATATGTAAGTCTCTTAATCCTCCTGGACTTTCTTTTATATTAGGCTCTAATTGATAAGCAGAATCTTTAAATTTTCTATGTCTACTTGCTTGTTCTTGAAGCTTTAGTTTGTAAAAGCTTTTTATTGATAATGAAGAGCCTATTGCATTATTCATTTTAGTAAACACTAATGATGAGCCAATAAGAAATCTAGATTCTATAAGATTAGTTGCTGTTGCAATATCAGCTTTAAATTCCTGCTTAGTTTGATTAATATTTCTAACGCTATGCCCAATTTTAAGTCCCAGATCCCAACAATGAGTTATGAATTGACTGATAGCATCTTGATCCAGCCCTGATATTTTTTTTTCAAATACTATTAATATATCAACATCGGAAAACGGAAATAACTCTTTTCTTCCATAGCCACCAACTGCCAATAACAAAATATCCTCAGAGATAGTTAAGTTTTTCCATAAATAGATTAGTAATTGATCGACTAAAAGTGTCTGTTTTTTTAAGTACGTCTGACTATTATGATTTTTTTGGAAATTTTGACAAAAATAATTAAATTTTTCTTGATATGATTTTTTTAATTGTATTAATTCTTTATTATTCATTTAAGAAATATTTTATTATCTAATTGATTATTTAAAAGGCTCTGGGGTGCCTTCGGATACTGTTAAAACTTCATATGATGAATCTGTAACCAAAATTGTGTGCTCCCATTGTGCTGACAAACTCCTATCCTTTGTAACAACAGTCCAACCATCAGGTAGCATCTTAATATCTCTCTTTCCTGCATTAATCATAGGCTCTATTGTAAATATCATTCCAGGTTTAAGTTCAATACCTTTACCAATTTCTCCATAATGAAGTACTTGAGGCTCTTCATGAAAAACTAAACCAATACCATGCCCACAAAACTCCCTAACAACGCTAAAGCCATTTGATTCAGCAAAATTTTGAATTGCATAACCAATATCACCTAGATGCGCTCCTGGCCTAACTTCTCTTATACCTAACCACATTGATTGGTAAGTGATTTCACAGAGTCTTTTTGCTTGTATTGATGGCTCTCCAACATAAAACATCCTACTTGTGTCGCCGTGATACCCATCTTTTATTACTGTAATATCAATATTAACGATATCCCCTTTTTTCAAAGCTTTTGAACTTGGTATGCCATGACAAATTTGATTATTGACTGAGGTGCAAACTGATTTTGGGTATGGACTATGACCTGGTGGTGCATAATTGAGTGGGGCTGGGATAGTTTTTTGTTCGTTTACCATATAATCATGACAAAGTTTATCAATTTCCCCAGTAGTGATATTTGATTGTATAAATGGAGTGATGAAATCAAGAACCTCTGAAGCTAATTTACCAGCAATTCTCATCTTTTTTATATCTTCTGAATTTTTTATTGTAATTGTCATTTAAGTAAGCTTGGATAAGAAGAAATTGTTAATTAAATATGTTATCATAGCCAGCTTTCGTTTTAACGAAAAAATAAACCATTAAGTTTAGCTGAGGGTGCTATTTACATAGTCATTTTAAACTTAATGAAGTGATTAACCCTTACAAGGAGATACAAAATGTCTATAACTATGAGACAAATGTTAGAGGCGGGTGTTCATTTTGGACATCAAACCCGTTATTGGAATCCAAAAATGGCACCTTATATTTTTGGAGACAGAAATAAAATTCATATAGTAAATCTTGAAAAAACATTACCCATGTTTAATGATGCATTAAAGTATGCAAAAACACTTGCTGCGAATAAGGGCCGTATTTTATTTGTTGGCACTAAGAGGCAAGCCAGGGAAATACTCAAAGAGGAAGCTATAAGAGCTGATTGTTCTTTCGTCAACTATAGATGGTTGGGGGGGATGTTAACGAATTTTAAAACTGTAAAACAATCAATAAAAAGATTAAATGAACTTCAGTTGATGCAAGAAGATGGGAGTCTAGACAAATTAACTAAAAAAGAAGGGCTTAATCTAACAAGAGAGCTTGATAAATTAGAAAGATCTATTGGTGGTATTAAGAGCATGGCTTCATTACCTGATGCTATTTTTGTTATTGATGTAGGTTATGAAAATGGCGCTATTGAAGAAGCTGCAAAATTAGGAATTCCTATTATTGGAATTGTTGATACAAATAATTCAATAGAAAATATTAATTACGTTATTCCTGGAAATGATGATTCAAGTAGAGCTATTCGATTGTATGCCAGAGGTATGGCTGATGCAATTCTTGATGGAAAAAATCAAGCTATCAATGATCTAGCTAAAATGGTTTCAAATGAAAAGGAAGATATTGAGCAAAATCAAGAGGTGGAAGAAGAAAAAAACTAGTTTAATTTGAACAGATAGGAGTTTATAGGCGATGGCTGAAATAACTGCAAGTATGGTAATGGCATTAAGAGGTAAAACAGATGCACCAATGATGGATTGTAAGAAAGCTTTAAAAGAAGCAGATGGTGATATGGCAAGAGCTGAAGAGATTCTTAGAGTTCGTTTTGGCAATAAAGCTAGTAAAGCGGCAGGGAGAATTGCTGCTGAAGGTGTAGTTAGCTCATATATATCTGAGGATAGTAAATTTGGTTCATTGATAGAAGTTAATTCTGAAACTGATTTTTGTGCTAAAAACGAGGAATTCCTTAATTTTACAAACAAATTAGCTAAGATTATTGTTGAACAAAAGCTTACAGATATAGAAAACCTTAGCAAAGTGGAAACTGACAACTTAACTATAGAAGAATTGAGAACACAATTAATCGGAAAAATTGGTGAAAATATTACACCAAGAAGATTTATTAATCATAGTGCGAAAGGCTCTTTATATTCCTATATTCATGGATCAAAACTTGGGGTAATGCTGGACTTAGAGTCTGGTAACGAAGAGTTAGGAAAAGATATTGCCATGCATATAGCTGCAACAAAGCCAAAAGCAATAGATCAAGCTGGTGTTGATCCCGAGCTTATTGAAACTGAAAGAAGAGTGGCAACAGAAAAAGCAAAAGAGGCAGGTAAGCCTGAAGAGATGCTTCCAAAAATTGCTGAAGGCTCTGTTAATAAATTTCTAAAAGAGATAACATTAATGAATCAAGCTTTTGTTAAAGATGAAAAAATTACAATTGAAACACTTCTAAAAAACAATAATGCAAAAGTACATGCTTTTTATATCTATATTGTTGGGGATGGTATTGATAAGAAAGAGGAAGATTTTGCAGCTGAAGTTGCAGCAGCATCTAAAGGATAAAAATTATCTTAAAAAAAAGGATTGTTTATTGCAATCCTTTTTTTTAACCTAAAACAAGCTAAAATAAGACTTTATGAAAAATATAAAATATAAAAGAATTCTTTTGAAGTTGTCAGGTGAAGCTTTGATGGGTGATGATGCATTTGGAGTAAATCCCGATACTATAAATAAAATAGTAAAAGAAATAGAATTAGCCATCTCCATAGGTGCAGAAATAGCAATTGTTATTGGAGGTGGAAATATTTTTAGAGGGGTAGCACTTGGCGCTGCTGGGATGGACAGGGCAACAGCAGATTATATGGGGATGCTGGCAACAGTAATGAATGCACTGGCACTCCAGGATGCAATGAAGCATGCTGGAATTAATAGCAGAGTCCAGTCTGCAATAAATATTGATCAAATAGTTGAGCCATATATAAGAGGTAAAGCGATAAGGTATCTAGAAGATAAAAAAATTGTTATATTTGCTGCTGGAACTGGAAATCCTTTTTTTACAACAGATACTGCGGCTGCTTTAAGAGCCATGGAGATTAATGCTGATATTATGATTAAAGCCACCAAAGTAGATGGTATTTTTTCAGATGATCCAGAAAAGAACCCTAAAGCTAAGATGTACAAAACGTTGACTTTTAATGAAGCTATAAATAAAAACCTTAAAGTAATGGATGCAACAGCATTTACTCTATGCAGAGATCAGAAGCTTCCAATTGCTGTTTTTAATATTTTTAAGCAAGATGCATTAACAAATCTTCTTCTGGATAAAGAAGAGGGCACTTTAGTTACTATGAATTAAGACAAGGAAAGTTTTGGAATGAATGAAGTTAAACAAAATGCAGTTATAAGAATGCAAAAAAGCGTTGATGCTCTAAAATTAGATTTATCAAAAATAAGAACAGGTAGAGCACATGCCGGTATATTAGATCATATATCAGTTGATTATTATGGAACCCAGACTCTATTGACTCAGCTTGCAAATATTACGGTTGCAGATGCAACTACAATCAATATTCAGCCATATGAGAAAACTATGATTCAGACGATAGAAAAAGTAATTCGAGAAAGTGATTTAGGATTAAATCCATCTACTTCAGGTGAGCTAATTAGAATTCCAATGCCAGCTTTAACTGAAGAAAGAAGAAAAGATTTAATAAAGGTTGTAAAATCAGAAGGTGAGAATTCAAAAATTGCAATTAGAAATATCCGCCGTGACTGTAACGAAATATTAAAAAAAATGTCAAAAGTGAAAGAAATTAGTGAAGATGACGAGAGAAGAATGCAGGAAGAAATACAAAAAATTACTGATGAGTTTATTATTGAGATTGATAAACTAATTAATGCAAAAGAAAAAGATTTGTTGGCTATATAGGCCCGAGGTTTCACTCTGTTTTATTTTTTTAAAAAAAGATTTTTAAATCCATTAAAAGCCCCTAAACATTTAGCCGTTATAATGGATGGGAATGGTCGTTGGGCAAAAAAAAGGCTTCTTCCACGGATTGCTGGACATAAAAAAGGACTGAATTCCATACAGGTAATAATTAAATCAGCAATTAATTATAATATCCCAACTGCTACTTTGTATGCATTTAGTACTGAGAATTGGAACCGTCCATCTGAGGAAATAAATGGATTGATGAATCTTTTTTCAGATTCAATAAAAAGTCAAAGAAATAAAGTTATAGAAAATAATATAAGGGTTCGTGTTTTGGGCGATATTGGTATTTTTACTAAAAAGCTTCAATCTGAGATTAAGACTTTAGTTAAAGAATCATCGATAAACACAGGACTACAATTGAACATTGCATTAAATTATGGTGCTAGATCAGAAATATTAATGGCGGTAAATAAAGCAGCTATTAAAAAGAAAGGGGCTTTATTAGAAAAAGATTTAATTGATAATCTTTATACAAATGGAATGCCTGATGTTGATTTATTAATTAGAACTGGGGGGCAGAGAAGGTTAAGTAATTTTCTTTTATGGCAGATTGCTTATTCAGAACTATATTTCATTGATACTTTATGGCCTGATTTCTCTGACAAAGACTTAGTTAATGCATTATATTTTTTTCAAAATACGGAAAGAAAATTTGGAAATCTTAAAGGTGAAAAATAATGCTTAGCCAGAGAATAATATCTTCAATTGTCCTGCTAGTAATCTTTGTTTCCTTTTATTTTTTTCTAGACCCTATTTTCTTTGGAGGTTTAGTAATTTTTATTGGTGGTTTCTTATTATTTGAGTTAAGTAAAATTTTAAAAATAAAAGGTATAAGTGCTTTATTTTATTGGGTTTTAGCTACTTTGCCGATACTAACGTATTTTTATTATTATCTTTCATACTCGTCATCTTTTTTTAACTCTTTATTGGTACAATACGACACATTTTTAATACATCAAATTTATGATTCGTATATTTTAATTTTTGCTCCATTTACTTTATTTTTTTGGTTTCTAATTGTCCCTATTGATATTTTTTATAAGAAAATTTCATCAAATCCGTTAATTAAAGTCTTTTACGGTCTTATTTATATTACACCAATGCTTCTTTCACTTTTATTTTTCTTTTATGGAGATAAAGATTTTTTAATTATTCTTTTACTAATGATTTGGTTTGCAGATATTGGAGCGTATTTTGTAGGTAAGAATTTTGGAAGTATTAAAATAGCCAAAAAAATTAGTCCAGGTAAGACTTTCGAAGGTTTATTGGGTGGATTTGTTTGTAATATTATTTTTGTATTTTTTTGGTTTTCATATTTAAACTTAAGTTTAATTGAAGGTTTTTTATTGGCATTTTTAGTAACTGCTTTAAGTTTATATGGTGATATTTATGAATCTTTTTTAAAAAGAATGGCTAAAATCAAAGACAGTAGTTCATTGATTCCAGGTCATGGAGGTTTTTTGGATAGATTAGATAGTTTTTGTCCAACGATACCAATTTTATATATTACTTTCGGCTATTTATATATTTAAATGAAAATAATATCAATTCTTGGCTCAACTGGAAGTATTGGCTGTAACACACTGGATGTTATAAGGTTACATCCAAGTAGATTTAAAATTTTTGCTCTATCTGGACATACAAATTTAGATTTATTATTAAATCAAGCTATTGAATTTCAACCTGCTTATATTGTCACTAAAGATGAAAAATCACAAGTAGAGTTATCAGCTTTATTAAAAAATAAGAATCAAAAAACAGAAGTTTTGTTTGGTTCTGAGGGACATAAGTATATAGCTGGCCATGAAAATGTCTCAACTGTTCTGGCTGCAATTTCTGGATCAGCTGGCTTAATCTCAACAATGGAAGCTGCTAAAAAAGGTAAGGAGATTCTTCTAGCAAATAAAGAGTCAATGGTTATGGCTGGTGATTTATTATCCAAAACATGTGAAATAAATAATGGCTTTATTATTCCTGTTGATAGTGAGCATAATGCAATTTTTCAAGTTATTCACGATGAAAATAATCCAGATAAAATTAATAAATTGATTTTAACAGCCTCTGGCGGACCCTTTAGAAATTCAAAAATAGAAGATTTAGTAAATGTAAAAGTTGAAGATGCCTTAAATCATCCAAATTGGAAAATGGGTAAGAAGGTAACAATAGACTCTGCCACTATGATGAATAAGGGATTAGAGGTGATTGAGGCAGCTTTCTTATTTAAAATAGATTATAAAAAAATTGAGGTACTCATTCACCCGCAAAGTATTATTCATTCTCTTGTTGAATTTATTGACGGAAGTAGTCTTGCTCAGCTTGGAACACCTAATATGAAAGTTCCAATATCATATGCTTTAAGTTATCCTGAAAGAATATCTTCAGGTATAGCTGGAATAAGCTTAGCTTTATCTGAAGATTTACAATTTGAAGTCCCAAATTTACAAAAATTTAGATGTCTTAAATTAGCATATAATTGTTTGGAGCAAGGTGGGAGTTTTCCAATAGAAATTAATGCTGCCAATGAGGTGGCAGTCGATGCTTTTTTAAGCAAAAAAATAAAATTCACACAAATATCAGACTTAATTGAATTAGCACTTAGTGGAGCAATAAGTACAAACATCAATAGTATTGACGATATACTTGCGATAGATAATGAGGCAAAAATTAAAGCAAAACTATTACTGAAAGGCACAAAATTTGCATAGCATGCTCTCTTTTATTATAACTATTTCTTTGGTTGTGATTGTTCATGAATTTGGACATTTTATAGTTGCAAAAATATTTAATGTAAGTATTGAGAAGTTTTCAGTTGGATTCGGTAAAGTTTTATATAAAAAACAATTTGGCTTGACCGAGTTTAGTTTAAGACTTATCCCACTTGGTGGTTTTGTTAAATTCTATGAAGAATCTAAGATTAAAGATTTAAATTTATTTAAAGATATTTCTTTATTAAAAAGATCACTTATCGTATTAGCCGGACCTTTAATAAATTTTATTTTTGCTTTCCTTTTATTATTATTTTTAAATCAAGGTGAGCAATTTAAAATACTCCCTCAGATTACCGCTGTAAATTCCTATAGCATCTCAGAAAAACTTGGTTTTAAAAAAAACGATATTATTATCTCTATTAATGATAAAAAAATAAGTTCAGTAGCAGAGCATAATAAAACTCTTATTAAATTAGCAAATAGAGATTTAACATATAATTTGTTAAGAAATAATGAAAAAATAGTAATTACGATCAATAGTTCGGATCGTACAGATTTAAAAAGAAAGCAGCTTAATAAAAATAGTCCGAATGGGATATATTTTTTTCCATCCTCAGAGAATTCATTAGAAATAGTTGATGTTGCCCCTGGATCTCCCTCAGAATTATCAGGTATTAGAAAAAAAGATAGGATTATCAGCGTTGATAACAATCTTATTTACAGTTCTTCAGATTTCGTTGAGTTAATTAACAGTAGAGTGAATGAACCATTGAATTTAAAGTTAGTTAGAGACGGTGCGTTGATTTCAGCTTCAGTTACTCCAAATCTTAATTCTAAAAATAATGCTGTTATTGGAGTTAGAATTAAACAGAATCTTGAAAATAGAAATAAATACTTATATTACTTTAAATACAATAGTTTAGAAGTAATTTATAAATCATTTTATGATGTTATTGATGGCATAAAAATGGTATTTAATTCTTTCATTAATATTATTACAGGCAATATTGATTGGAGATTACTTTCTGGCCCAATCTCAATTGCAGAACTATCCTCAGAGACTTTATCAATAAGCTTAATTGCGTATCTAAGCTTTTTAGTATTCTTAAATATTAATATTGGCTTCCTTAATCTTTTACCAATACCGATGTTAGATGGTGGACAGTTATTTTTTTATATGATTGAGGCAGCATTAGGCAGACCACTAAAAGAACAAAATATGATTATATCTCAAAGACTTGGCGTTGTTATTTTATTTCTTTTATTCATGTTAGCGGTATATAATGACGTTTTTAATTTATTGACTAGTTAATGAAAAGACTTTTACTTACAATATTTATGATCTTAATGAATTTTTCTGCCTTTGCAGAGAAGTCTGCTTTAATAAGCGATATTAAAATTGAAGGTCTGCAAAGAGTCGAGCCTGGATTAGTTTTTAACAATATACCTTTTGAGATAAATGATCCAATCGGAGCTGTTGATGTAAGCAGTACTATTAAACTTCTATATAAAACTGGTCAATTTAAAGATATTTCTCTTGAACAAGAAGGTACTCAAATCATTATTATTGTTAATGAAAAGCCAGTTATTTCTGAGTTAAATTTTTTCGGAGTAGAAGCTTTTCAGGATGATAAATTAAAAATTGGATTGAGTCAGATGAACTTTGCAGCTGGACTAGTCTTTGATAAAACAGATTTGAAAAAAGTTGAGCAAGAAATAGCAAGGCAATATTTATCTCTTGGTAAATACACTGCTTCGGTTGAAGCAGAAGCTATTCCATTAGAAAGAAATAGAATGCAAGTAAACATTTATGTTGAAGAAGGAAGTATTTCTAGAATTAAAGAAATTAATGTTATTGGGAATAGACTTTTTACAACCGAGTCTTTATTGGATAATTTTAATCTTAAGGTAACAAATATTTTATCTTGGTATAACAAAGATGATAGATATTCACGACAAGTTTTAAATGGGGACTTAGAGAATTTAAGAAGTTTTTATATGGATAGAGGATATTTAGATTTTAAAATTAATTCTTCACTAATAAGAATTTCAGAAAATAAAAGACATGTTTATATTGATATATCAGTTGATGAAGGCAATAAGTACACTTTTGCCAAAAGTAAGCTTTCTGGTAAATATGAAAATGTACCTGAATTACTCCTTCAGGCTCAAATTGGCACATACGAAGGAAATGTTTTCAGCAGGTCTCAAGTAACTCAAACGACTGCAAGAATTAATCAAATATTGGGTGACTACGGTTATGCTTTTTCTAATGCAAATGCAATACCTGAGATTGACAAGGAGGAAAGGACAGTAGGCTTTAATTACTTTATTGATCCTGGAAAGAAAATTTATGTGCGAAGAATTAACTTTTTTGGTAATGAAAAAACAAAAGACAGTGTAATAAGAAGAGAGTTAAGGCAGTTTGAATCATCTTGGTATTCAAAAAAGAAGGTTGATAGATCAAGAGAGCGTCTTTCCCGAACCCAATATTTTGATAATATTGACTTACAAACCTCAAATGTACCCGGAGTAACTGATCAAATTGATTTGAATTTTCAGGTAGTAGAAAGAAATACAGGTAAATTAATGTTAGGTGCTGGTGTAAGTTCTGGTGAAGGTTTAGTAGGTACTTTTACAGTTAGTCAATCAAATTTTTTAGGTACAGGTAATACTGTTTCTAGCTCAGTAAGTACAGGCGAGGTTAACAAAACCTACGCTTTAAGCTATCAAGATCCTTACTGGACTGATGATGGTGTATCTAGGACATTTGGAGCTTACAGAAAAGATGTTAATACCTCAGATCTATCAACAGCTTCATATAATACATTTTCTTATGGAACCAATATAGATTTTACTATCCCTTTAAGTGAATATAATTCTATTGCCTTTGGTGCCACTCTTGATTTAACTGATATCGAACTTGGTGCGAATGCCACCCAAGACTACATAGAATATTGTCGAAGTATATCTGGAAGTACAACAGCAACTGATTGTAATAGTGACTCATTATCTGTTAGTGCTTCATATGGAAAAGATACTAGAAATAATGCACAATTCCCAACTGCTGGACAAGTATTTAGAACAACTGCACAGGTTGGACTTCCAGTTTTTGATATGAATTATTATATATTATCAGGTAAGGCAGAAAAATATTGGCCTATCGATGGCGGGATGTCTTTTAAACTTAAAGGTACAGTCGGGCTCGCAGATGCTTATGGAGATAAAAAATTTCCATTCTTCAAGAACTTCTTTATGGGTGGAGCAACTACTATAAGAGGCTATGATCAAGCTTCTGTTGGTGAAAAGACACTTAATATAGCTACAGGTGAATTGGAGACAACAGGAGGTAAAACTTCCTTACTAGGTAGTGCTGAATTGTTCTTTCCACCACCTGGGTTAAAAAATGTTCAAAGCTTTAGGCTTAGTACATTTGTTGATGGTGGGGGTGTATTTAAAAATGGTATAGATGGAGATGTAGCTCGGTTTTCTGCGGGAATAGGGGCTGTTTGGCTTTCACCATTTGGGCCATTATCAATTACATACGCAAAACCACTAAATGAAGGTACAAATGATAAGGTAACTGAGTTACAATTCGGTATGGGTGGTGTATTTTAAAATAAATTGATTAAAATCTTTATGGAGAGAACCTAATGAAAAGTATGCTAGCAATAATTTTAATTTTAATTTTCAATACCTCGAATGTAATTGCAGAGGTCAAAATTGGTTTTGTTGAAATCCAAAAAATATTAAAGAATGCTCCTCAAACTGTAAAGGCAAATAAAAATTTAGAAAAAGAATTTACAAAAAGAACTAATAAATTAAAAAAAGCAGTTAAGTCAATACAAAGCAAGGAAGCTGCTTTTAGAAAAGATAGTATGACTATGTCAGACGGGGATAGAGCAAAAAAACAAAAAGAAATTCAGGGATTAAAAATTGATGCTAAAAGAACTGAGCGAGAAGTTAGAGAGGATATAGATTTAAGAAGGAGAGAAGAAATAGCAAAAGTTCAAAAGTTAGTTAATATTGCAGTTGAAAATGTTGCAAAGGACAAAGGTTATGACTTAGTTTTGTATCAAGGAGTAGCTTATGCAGGAAAAAAAGTTGACATAACTGACGTGGTTATAGATGCTTTAGGTAAACTTAAGTAACTAATTGAGAAATAGCTCTTAAACGTAATGAAGGATATTACTTCCGAAAAATTGTCGCTTATCATAGATGGAAAATGCTCAAATAAAAATATATTAATTGATAATTTTTCATCGCTTAAGTCATCAAACGAATCATCTATATCATTCTTTTCTGATCGCAAGTTAATTGATGATTTAAAAAATACTAAAGCTAAAGTAGTAATAATAAAAAAAGAAGATGTTGATTTAAGAAAAGGGGATTGGATAATTGTTGCTGATCCATATTTGGCTTTCTCGAAGGTTGCCAATTTTTTTCTTAAGAAAAATACTTTCAAGCCTTCTATCGATAAAAATATGCATAAAGGTCTAAATACAAATATATCAAAGGATTGCTATATTGGACCATTTAATTCAATTGGTGATAATACAATCATTAATGATAAAGTTTTTATTTCTTCAAATATATCAATTGGTAATAATGTCGAAATAGGAGAAGGTTCTAAGTTACATCCAAATGTATCAGTTGGTAATGACGTGATAATAGGCAAAAATTGTGAAATCTTTTCAAATGCTTCTATTGGCACTGATGGCTTTGGATATGCTCAAGATTCAAATGAAGAATGGAATAAGATACCTCAAATTGGCTCTGTCATTATAAGAGATAATGTTGATATCGGAGCTAATACAACAATTGATAGGGGTGCTATAGATAATACAATAATAAACTCAGGGGTTAAAATTGATAATCAAGTTCAAGTAGGTCACAATTGTTATATTGATGAAAATACAATAATAGCAGGATGTGTTGGTATAGCGGGCAGCACTAGAATTGGTAAGAATTGCAAAATTGGTGGTGCGGCTATGATTTTAGGACATCTTATAATTAATGACAATATAACAATTTCACCTGGGACAATGATTACAAAGTCTTTAAGTAAACCTAATATTAAATATACAGCTATCATGCCATTTATGGAACATAAAAAATGGCTTAAGTTAGCATCAAAATTACGGGAAAAATAGAAAAGATGGCTACCAATAAATTTTCGATGGATATACATGAAATATTAAATCATTTACCACACAGATATCCTTTTATCCTTGTTGATAGAGTTATATCTATGGAGTTAGGAAAAGAGATAACAGCCATCAAGAATGTAACTATTAATGAGCCATATTTTCCAGGTCATTTTTCATATCATCCAGTTATGCCCGGGGTACTAATAGTCGAAGCTCTTGCACAAGCTGCAGCACTATTATCTTTTAAAACAATGGATACAAAACCAACAGAAGATTCGGTTTATTATTTTGCTGGCATTGATAATGCTCGTTTTAAAAAACCTGTAAATCCAGGAGATCAAATTATATTACATGTTGAAATAGATAGGGTGCTTAAAGGCATATGGAAGTATTCTGGAAAGGCAACTGTAGATAATGAAATTGTTGCAGAGGCAAATATGATGTGTATTTTAAAAGAAATAAAAAAATAGTTTCATGGAATTCAATCAGAAAATTCATTCAACGGCTTTAATTCACCCTAAATCAAAATTACATCCAACAGTAAAAGTTGGAGCTTACTCAGTTGTAGGTGAGAATGTTCAAATTGATGAGGGATCTGAAATTGGAAACTTTGTTACATTAGCAGGTAATACAACTATTGGTAAAGACAATAAGATTTATCATTATTGCTCTCTTGGAGAAATTCCTCAAGATAAAAAATTTGATAATGAAAAAACTTTTTTAAGTATTGGAGATGGTAATACAATTCGTGAATTTTGTACTTTTAATGTTGGCACTATTGGCGGTGGAGGGATCACTAAAATCGGAAATAATAATTGGTTAATGGCTTATGTTCATATTGCACATGATTGTAAGTTACAAAATAATATTATATTAGCAAATAATACCTCTTTAGCTGGTCATGTAGAAATTGATGACTTTGCAATACTTGGTGGTTTTACCTTAGTTCATCAATTTTGTAAGATTGGTGCGCATATTATAACTTCAGTAGGTACTATTATTTTGAAGGATATTCCACCATTTATAATAGCTGCAGGAACTAATGCAAAACCAAATGGCATAAATCTTGAAGGTTTAAAAAGGAGAAATTTTACCACTCAATCTATATCAGATATTAAAAAAGCTTATAAAGTAATCTATAGGGAAGGTAATACTATAGAGACAGCAAATAAGATACTTGTAAAGCTAGCTAAAAAAACTAAAGAAGTTAATCTTTTTGTTGATTTTATTGATAAGTCGAATAGAGGCCTTATAAGATAAATGCCAAAGATTGCTATTTTGGCTGGTGAGGCTTCAGGTGATTTAATCGCTAGTCATTTAATGAAATATTTAAATTCAAAAATAAAAAACTTAGAATTTATAGGTATTGGTGGGCCAGAAATGAGCAAAAATGGCCTAGTTTCATATTTTGATTATAGAGAATTAAGTGTTCATGGTTATTTTGATGCGTTAAAAAAAATTTTTCGATTATTATCTTTAAGAAGTAAAGTAGTAAGGTATTTTTTAAAAGAACAACCAGATATATTTATTGGTATTGATGCCCCAGATTTTAATTTTGCAATAGAGAGAAGGTTAAAGTCTAATAATATTCCTACTTTTCATTATGTTGCTCCCTCAGTATGGGCATGGAGAAAGGGAAGAATAGATGATATTAAGGATAATGTTAATCATTTATTTTCAGTTTTTCCTCATGAAGCAAAAATTTTTCAAAAAGCCAAAATTCCAACAACATATGTTGGGCACCCTTTAGCAAATCAAATTCCTCTTAATCCAAGTATAAATAAGGGGCGTGAAAGATTAAATCTTGAGAAAAGTAAGAGAATCATTACACTATTACCTGGAAGTAGAACAAGTGAGATAACATATCATTTAGAATTAATGATTAACACAGCAATCCTAATAAACAAAGAGCTAACATGGCGAAAATTAAGGCGGGCAGAATTTTTAATACCTATTAATTCTAAGGATAATTATATAAAAATGGCTAATATGCTTGATTCTTATAGTAATAAAATAAAAGATATCAAAATAATTATTGGGCACTCTCATGATGCAATATGTTCAGCTAATATGGTTATATCTGCATCAGGTACAGCAACTCTTGAGGCTGCTCTTTTTAAAAAACCAATGATAATTATTTATAAAACTTCTTTTCTGTCTTACCATTTATTAAAAAAAATGCTATTGATTCCTTATATCGGCCTACCTAATATATTATTAAATAAGCTCACAGTACCTGAATTCATTCAAGTAAATGCAACTCCTGAAAATATTTCACTCAAAGCAGTTGAAGTAATTTCCGATAAAAAACTTCAAGATCATCTAAAAAGAAAATTTAAAGAACTCCATATAAATTTAAAAAGAGATAGCTCAGAACTTATTTATAAAAAAATAATTAATCATTTAAAATGAGCTTTATTTGTGGAATTGATGAGGCCGGGAGAGGGCCACTTTGTGGTCCAGTTTTTGCTTCTGCAGTTATTTTAGATGATGCTGAAGTTATTCAAAAATTAAAAGACTCAAAAAAGTTATCTGAACCCGATAGAGATTATTTATATGATGAAATTAAGCTAAGAGCTATTGATTATTCATTTGCAATGGCTTCAGTTCAGGAAATTGATAAATTAAATATTTTACAAGCCTCATTGTTGGCAATGAGAAGAGCGTTTCTGCTTTTAAAAATAAAGCCTAATTTAATATATATTGATGGTCTATATTGCCCAGATATTAATAATAGAGTACCAATGAAAGCTATTATCAAAGGTGATTCATTGGTTCACTCAATATCAGCTGCATCTGTAGTTGCAAAAGTTGAAAGAGATAAATTCATGTATGCTCTCGATAAAAAATATCCACAATATAATTTAAAGCAACATAAGGGATACCCAACAAAAGAACATATTAAGTTATTAAAAAAATATGGGGTAAATGAAATTTATCGACTGAGCTTCAAGCCAGTTAAAGATTTAGTTGATAAGAAAAATACATAGTTGCTTATTTATATCAATTTTTTTATGAGCCCAATTTTCAATTGAATCACAAATTATATTTTCCTTACTACTTCCTAAATTTATTGCTAGACAAAGTCTAATATTTTTATCTAATATTTTTACTAAATCGATTAATAATTTCTGATTTCTATATGGCGTCTCAATAAATATTTGCGTCTCTTTTTCTTTTTTTATTGATACCATCATATTTTTAATATAATTCTCTTTTTCTTTGCTAATTGTTGGGATATACCCATGAAATTTAAATTTCTGCCCATTAAAACCAGATCCCATAAGGCTTAATATAATTGACGATGGACCCACTAAAGGTTGAATTTTTATGTTATTCAAATGTGCGTACTCAACTAACTTAGACCCAGGATCAGCAATACAAGGACTTCCAGAATCCGAGAGTAAGCCCATATCATTTCCATTATAAATAGGAGCAAAATATTCGCTTAATTTGATAGTTACTTTATCACTACTTATTTTATTATTATATTTAAAAAGAGTAATTGACTGTAGTTGAGTTTTTAAATTAAGTTCTTTAATAGTTTTTCGAGCTACTTTTTCATTTTCGACTATAAAATATTTTATATTACAAAGCAGTTTTTTTTGTTGCTCTAGAAGAAAGCTAACATTTTCAAGTTGGACAATCGAAGAGGGTATCAAGTAAAGAGCCCCATAATTCTTATATGTATTACTTTTTTTTATTTCTGAAGTATGATTATTAATCATATAAAAAGAAGTTACTTATGGGGGAAAAAAGCATGCTCTGTATTTCACTTTTGATCATTAATATGTATTCCAACTTTTTTTAGCATACTAACTAAGGTAATTAAAGGTAGTCCAATTATTGCAGTCGGATCGTTACTATTAATTTCCTCTAAAAGAGCTATTCCTAAACCCTCTGACTTTATGCTGCCTACGCAATTAAAAGGCTTTTCTTTATTTAAATAACTTTCAATTTCAGATAAGCCTAAATCTCTATATTTAACATCAAAGCTAATAACTTTTTTTTGGATAATGTTTTTCTTTTTATGAAATAGGCATATGGCACTATAAAAATTTACTATCTGATTACTTAATTTTGTTAATTGTAATACGGCTGATTTTTGGTCTAATGGTTTTTGAATTTGAATACCGTTATATTCAGCAGTTTGGTCACAACCAATTATAATTGCTTCTGGAAATTCATTTGATACTTTTCTAGCTTTTTCTTCTGAAAGTCGTTCGGCTGTTTCATATGCTGTTTCTGATTCTAATCTAACTTCAACCATTTTTGGATTTACAACTTTAAATTCTATCTTTAATCTGTCAAGTAATTTTTTTCTATAGACGGATGATGATGCAAGAATAAGTTGTGTCATTTAATTTTTTTTAAGGCTGAATTTCAAGTAGGGTTTCATTTGGTGAAACTTCATCACCTTTGCTTATATTTATTACAATAACTGTTCCTGATATTGCCGCTTGGATTTCATTTTCCATCTTCATTGCTTCAATAACAATAATGCTATCTCCTGCTTTAACTTTATCCCCAACACCAATTTTAATATCTACAATCTTTCCAGGCATCGCAGTAGCTACGCATCCATCATGTGTTGGCTTTGGTCTTGATCCATCTACCCCTACCCCAGATAATTTTTTATTTTCTGTTTCACCACCGGAAGATGAGGATGGTTTACTTACTAATACCTCATCTAATGTCTCAACTAAAACTTCTTCTGATATACCATCAACTGATACATAAAATGGTCTCTCCGAATCACTAGGGTCCCCTGAGCCAGTTAAATTAATGTGATATGTTTCGCCATGCAAAGTAATATTAAATTCGTTAGGAGCATAATGATCTCCTTTATGCTTTTCATCATCTTCATTTAGGAGTACTTCTGGTTCTAATGATCCAGCATTTCTTTCTTGTAAAAATGTTGTAGCAACATCTGGGAACATTGCGTAAGTCAAAATATCTTCTTCAGATTTTGCAAAAGATTCTGATTTAGCTTTTAGGTTTACCATCTCTGGCTTTAATTTATCTGCTGGTCTTGAAGTAATTTCTTTCTGATCGCCAATTGCTTTTTTCTTTATATCATTATTTAATTTTCCAGGAGCCATGCCATATTGACCTAAGAAATAATTTTTTACTTCAGTTGTAATTGTTTTATATCTCTCACCTGTAATAACATTTAGGGCAGCCTGAGTCCCAACAATTTGAGATGTAGGTGTAACCAATGGAGGGTAGCCTAAATCTTTTCTAACCTCAGGAATTTCTTTTAGAACTTCATTCATTTTATCTAATGCACCTTGATCTTTTAGTTGATTTGAAAGGTTTGAAATCATTCCTCCAGGAACTTGGTTAATTAAAACCTTAGGATCTAAATTAGTAAAATTAGACTCGAATTGCCAATATTTTTTTCTATTCTCTTTTAGATAATCTGTAATTTCATCTATTTTAGATAGATCAATACTAGTTTTATAACCCATACCCTCAAGAGCTACTATTATTGATTCTGTAGAAGGATGGCTGGCACCCTCAGAATAACTTGAATTACAAGTATCAATTATTTTAGCTCCTGCTTCCACAGCAGTAATTAAGTTTATGCTAGCTAATCCAGATGTTGCATGACAATGCATATGAATTGGTAAACTTGTATTTTTAACTAATGAGCTTACTAATTCTTTTGTGTCCTGAGGGGTTAATAGTCCAGCCATATCTTTAACAGCAATGCTATCGCATCCAAGTTCTTCAAGTTTTTTACCTAAAGAAACAAAATATTCAAGGCTATGAACTGGTGATGTTGTGTAACTTATTGTTCCTTCAGCGTGTTTTTTGTATTTCTTTACTGACTTAATTGAAACTTCTAAATTTCGAATATCATTAAGGGCGTCAAATATTCTAAAAATATCAACCCCATTATCTGCTGATTTTTTAACAAACATTTCTACAACATCATCGGAATAATGTCTATAACCAAGTAAATTTTGACCTCTTAATAACATTTGTATCTGACTATTTGGCAATGCTTTTCTGAGCCTACTTAATCTCTCCCATGGATCTTCTTTAAGATAGCGAACACATGCATCAAACGTTGCGCCGCCCCAGGCTTCAATAGACCAAAAACCTAAATTGTCTAGCATTGGACATATTGGAATCATATCCTCTGTCCTGAGTCGGGTCGCAATATGACATTGATGCCCATCTCTTAATACAAGCTCTGTTACATTAATTTTCTTCATAACTTTTTATATTCCTTCATGGGCAGCAATCGCAGCTCCAATGGCTGCTGCAATTACTTCTGGCGGCAGTTCGTCTTCATAGTCTGTAAGTTCTGGATGTGTATCTACAAAACTAGTATTAAAATCAGCATCAATAAAACTCTGGTTTTTTAATATCTCAAGATAGTAAGGAATGGTTGTCTTAATTCCAAATAAACCAATATCACCCAAAGCTCTTCTTCCTCTATGAATTGCATCTGACCAGCTCATTGCCCAAATTGTTAGTTTTGCACACATAGAATCATAGTAAGGAGGTATTATATACCCAGTGTATATAGAGGCATCAGTCCTTACTCCTGGACCGCCTGGAGCATAATATCTAGTTATTTTACCAAAAGATGGCAAAAAGTCTTGTTTTGGATCTTCGGCATTAATTCTAAATTCAATAGCAAATCCCCTATAAGAAATTTCTGATTGTTTGAAACTTAGAGAGTTTCCACTTGCAATTCTTATTTGCTCTTGCACTATATCTATACCAGTTATTGTTTCTGTTATTGTGTGCTCAACTTGAAGTCTAGTATTCATTTCCATAAAATAAAAATTATCTTCAGAATCAAGCAAAAATTCAACAGTTCCAGCATTTTCATAATTAACGGCTTTAGCAGCTTTTACTGCTAATTTTCCAATATAACTTCTCTGTTCTTCATTTAACTGGGGAGAGGGTGCAATTTCAATTAACTTTTGATTTCTTCTTTGAACTGAGCAATCTCTTTCAAATAAATGTACTGCGTTATTATTTTTATCAGCTAATATTTGAACTTCTATATGTTTAGGAGTTAGAACACATTTTTCGATAAAAACTTCTGGCTTCCCAAACGCTTTAGTTGCTTCTGAAATAACGCGGTCGTAATTAGAATTTAATTCATCATTATTATCACATCTTCTAATTCCTCTTCCACCACCCCCATTTGTAGCTTTAAGCATGATTGGGTAACCAATATTATTAGCAACATTTTTAGCATCTTCTATACTTAGAACATTCCCCTCACTTCCTGGTATAACTGGAACATCTGCATCTATCATAGCTTGCCTTGCTTGAATTTTATCGCCCATTCGTTTTATTATTTTAGAGTCAGGGCCAATAAACTTTATATTCCTTCTTTCACAAACTTCAGCTAATTCTGGATTTTCAGATAAAAATCCATAACCAGGATGAATCGCATCACACCTTGAAGCAACAGCAAGATTAACAATTCTATATGGGCTTAAATATCCAGATAATGGATCAGAACCGATAAAATAGGATTCGTCTGCTTTCTTAACATGAAGTGAATGACGATCTGCTTCTGAATAAATTGCGACACTAGTTATACCCATCTCCTTACAAGCTCTGATGATACGAACTGCAATTTCTCCACGATTAGCTATTAAAATTTTTTCAATCAAAAATAGGATTTCCTTGAATTATTTCTGGGCTACTACTTGATTTATTTTGTTAATTATTTTTCTAATTATATCATGTGAGTTAATGCATTTTTCAAACTAAAATAAATTGAAAGATATTAAATGAAATACTAATCAATGTGATTTATTTATAGAATTTGTGATTTTATGCTAAAATCTCGCTTTAAATTTTGAGCAAAACTTCTTAACTTACAAGTAGTTATTTTTTTGTGTTCATTATTCATTTAAGGAGTCATTATGGCTGTTCAGAAAAGTAAAAAATCACCTTCAAAAGTAGGTATGCGAAGATCACATGACAGTTTATCAAGTCCAGCGTTAGCTGTTGAGCAAACAACTGGGGAAACTCATTTGAGACATCATGTTAGTGCTTCTGGTTTTTATAAAGGTAAAAAAGTTATAACTACCAAAGGTGGATAATCTCATTATAATCTCCATTTAAATTATGCAACATTCAATTGCCATTGATGCAATGGGAGGAGACTATGGTATTAAAGTCACAGTTCCTGCATCAATACAAATCCTTCACCAGTTTCCCGAAATAAATATTATTCTTGTTGGGAAAGAGGAGGGTATAAAAAAAATTCTCACTAAGCTGAAAGAAGCCAATCATCCGCGTATAACTATAGTAAATGCTTTAGAGTCAGTGGAGATGGATGAATCTCCTCAATCTGCTTTAAAAAATAAAAAAAAATCTTCAATGAGATTAGCAATTAATTTAGTTAAAACTAATAAAGCTGCAGCTTGTGTGAGTTCAGGTAACACTGGCGCTTTAATGGCAACAGCTCGATTCGTTCTTAAAATGCTTCCAAGTATTGAGAGACCAGCTATCGCATCAAATTTTCCAAATAGAAGTGGTGGTGTTACTTGTGTCTTAGATTTGGGAGCTAATACTGATAGCACTCCTGAACAACTCCTTCAATTTTCAGTAATGGGAGCTATGCTAACAAGCACTTTATCTAAAAAGAAAAATCCGTCAGTAGGTCTTTTAAATATTGGTTCAGAGGATATTAAAGGAAATGAAGTGGTTAAAAAAACTTTTACACTTCTCAAAGAAAGCCATTTAAATTTTTATGGTAACGTAGAAGGCGACGATATTTTTAAAGGAACAACTGATGTTGTTGTGTGCGATGGATTTGTGGGTAATGTAGCATTAAAAACAACTGAAGGCGTACTTAGAATGTTTGGCAATTTTCTAACTGCTGAGTACAGAAAGAATTGGCTTACAAAAATTATAGCTTTGATCTCTTTATCGCTATTAAAATCTTTTAGGAAAAGACTTGACCCTAGAAGATATAATGGTGCATCTTTTCTTGGTCTTAATGGTATTGTTATTAAAAGTCACGGAAGTGCTGATATTCTTGCTTTTAAAACAGCCATAATTACAGCTATTGAAGAATCTGAAAATAGAGTACTTGAGAAAATAAAAAAACAAATTAAAATTGAATCTAATTGATCTAAGTAAGGAAAAATATGATATTTTCCAAAATAAAAGGTGTGGGAAGTTATCTCCCAAAAAAAGTATTAACAAATAAAGATCTTGAAAAAACCTTAGATACAACTGATGAATGGATTACATCAAGAACAGGAATAAAAGAAAGGCATATAGTTGGTTCTGATGAACAAACGAGTGATTTAGCTTTTGAAGCAGCTAAAAAGGCAATAAGTAATGCTGATATTAGTACCGAAGAAATTGATCTTATTATTGTTGCTACCACCACACCAGATAAGATTTTTCCAAGTATCGCATGTAATGTTCAAACAAAATTGGGCATTAAAAATTGCCCTGCTTTTGATATTCAAGCAGTTTGTAGTGGTTTTATTTATGGATTATCAATTGCTGACAAATTTATTAAAACACAATCAGCAAAAAATATTTTAGTGATTGGTGCTGACTCCATGTCAAAAATAACAGACTATACTGACAGGAGTAACGCAATTCTATGGGGTGATGGTGGTGGGGCAGTTATTCTTTCATCTTCTGATCAACAAGGTATTTTATCCACACATATTCATGCTGATGGCCAACACGAAGAACTTCTTCATGTTCCAAATAATAATATTAAAAATAAAATTAAACAAACAATCACAATGCAAGGAAGCCAGGTATTTAAAATTGCAGTTAACACATTGGATAAAATTGTTGATGAAGCATTAGAGGCGAATAATTTACAAAAAAAAGATATTGACTGGCTTGTGCCACATCAAGCAAATATTAGAATTCTTGAAGCAACCGCAAAAAAATTACAGATGAGTATGGATAAAGTAATTGTTACAATAGATAGACATGGAAATACTTCTGCTGCCTCTATTCCCCTTGCTTTAGATGAGGGCATAATAAGTGGCAAAATAAAACCAGGTCACCTCATTTTGATGGAGGCTTTTGGGGGAGGATTCACTTGGGGCTCAGCACTCATAAGATTTTAAATGCGTAAATATATTATTACATTCCCTGGTCAAGGTTCCCAATCAATTGGAATGATGAATGACCTTTCTCATATTCCTGTAATTAAAAAAACTTTTAATGAAGCTTCAGAAATTTTGAGGAAAGATTTTTGGGCAATGATTTCATCTGAAAATAAAGAGATTAATCAAACAGTAAATACGCAACCTTTAATGCTTACGGCAGGAGTTGCAACTTGGAAATATCTTCAAGAAAATAATTTAGGCTCACCAAGCTATATAGCTGGACATAGTTTGGGAGAATTTACAGCTTTAGTTGCAGCAAATTCTTTAACTTTTGAAAATGCATTAAAAATTGTTACAAAAAGAGCGGAATTAATGCAGAATGCAGTACCTAATAATGAAGGTGGAATGGCTGCAATAATAGGTTTAAAAGATAAAGAAGTTATTGATATATGCAAACAAGAACAAGGGGAAGGTGTTTTGCAAGCTGTTAATTTTAACTCTCCAGGACAAGTAGTTATTGCTGGATCAAAGAGTATTTTAGAAAAATCACTAGAGAGCTTTAAACATGCTGGGGCTAAAAGAGCTATCTTACTCTCAGTAAGTGTCCCTTCTCATTGTAAATTAATGGAGCCAGCATCAATTTTATTTAGTAATTATTTAAATCAAGTTAATTTTGATATGCCAGATTTTCCTATTATTCAAAACTTTAATGCTATCAATTACAATAATATTGATGAAATCAAACTAGCTCTTGTTAAACAATTATTTAATCCAGTAAAATGGACACAAACAATTCAATTTTTATCAAAAAAAGAAATTGATATATTTGTTGAGGCTGGACCTGGAAAAGTTTTAACAGGTTTAAATAAAAGAATTAATAAAAAAGCTTCACATTTTTCTGTTAATAATGAAGAGGCAATAAACGAAATTTTTTTACAATTAAGGAATGACTAATGGATAAAAAAATTGCACTTGTTACAGGTGCTAGCAGAGGTATTGGTGAGGCAATCGCATTAGAGTTATCAAGAAATAATATTTTTGTTGTCGGTACAGCAACTTCAGATATAGGAGTTAAAAAAATACAAGAAATGCTTCAAGTCGATACAAAAGGCGTTGGTGCTGGATTAATTTTAAATGCTAATAATAATGAATCAATAGAAACATTAATAAAAAATATTGAAGAAACTTATGGAGATATCGATATTCTAGTAAATAATGCAGGAATAACTAAAGATACTTTATTGATGAAAATGAAAGAAGAAGATTGGAATGAGGTTATTGACACAAATTTAAAATCTGTATTTAAATTGAGTCAATCTGTAATTAGAAAGATGTTAAAAAAGAAATATGGTCGTATTATAAATATATCTTCAGTAGTTGGACATTCTGGTAATGCAGGACAAACAAACTATACTGCATCTAAAGCTGGCATATCTGGATTTACCAAATCTCTTGCCCAAGAAGTTGGAAGTAGGGGAATTACTGTAAATTGTGTCGCACCAGGCTTTATAGATACTGATATGACAAATTCTCTTTCAGAGGATCATAAAACTCAATTGTTGAGTAAAATCCCGCTTGGGCGATTAGGTAAACCACATGATATTGCTCAAGCTGTAGCTTTTTTGGTATCTGATAAAGCTGGCTATATAACCGGAGAAACACTCCACATAAATGGTGGAATGTTAATGATTTAATTATTTATTTTCATATAAATCAATAAGTTAAAAATTTTTTATTAATTTTTACAAAATAGTTTTATAAAGTAAGCATTCATTTGATAAAATAGCGACAGTAATTTATTTGTTTTTTAAAAAAGGGGTTAACAAATGTCAGATATCGAGCAAAGAGTTAGAAAAATTGTTTCAGAACAATTAGGAGCAGATGACGATAAAATAAAAAATGAATCATCATTTATTGATGATCTTGGTGCAGACTCACTCGATACTGTTGAGCTTGTAATGGCTTTAGAAGAAGAGTTTGATACTGAAATTCCTGATGAAGAAGCTGAAAAAATTACAACAGTGCAACAAGCAATAGATTATATAAATAAAAATCTTAAATAACCAACTAATCTAATCAAAACTGATTAGATAAATCCATGACGAAAAGAAGGGTTGTAGTTACAGGACTTGGTTTGATAACACCTGTTGGTATAGGTGTTGCAGAATCGTGGGAGAATATCGTTAATGGTGTTTCGGGAATAACCAACATCAGTAAGTTCGATATATCAAGCTTTAAATCTCAAGTTGCAGGTGAAGTTAAAAACTTTAATCCTGATATGTACTTGAATGCAAAAGATTCAAAAAGAATGGATACTTTTATGCAATTTGGTTTGGTTGCAGGTATTGAAGCAATTAAAGACTCTGGTCTTGAGGTAACTGAAGAAAACTCTGAGAGAATTGGTATTTCAATCGGTTCCGGTATCGGAGGCATCAATCTTATAGAAACTACTTGTGATAATTTTAATCAGGGTGGCCCTAGAAAAGTTTCCCCTTTCTTCGTTCCAGGAACAATTATAAATATGATATCAGGCAATTTATCTATAATGTATGGAATTAAAGGTCCAAATATTTCAATTGTAACAGCTTGTACTACAGGTACTCATTCGATAGGGGATGCCAGTAGAATGATTGAATATGGAGATGCGGATGTAATGATTGCAGGTGGTTCAGAAGCAGCAATTACAGAATTAACTGTAGCAGGTTTCTCAGCAGCCAAGGCATTATCACAACGTAATGATGACCCAAAAACAGCTTCCAGACCCTGGGATAAAGACAGGGATGGTTTTGTTATTGGAGAAGGTGCTGGAGTAATGGTAATCGAAGAGTATGAGCATGCTATGAAACGTGGAGCAAAAATTTATTGTGAACTAAGTGGTTATGGCATGAGTGCTGATGCTTATCATATTACTGCTCCTAGTATAGACGGCCCTAAAAGATCTATGCTTAATGCAATTAAAAATGCAGGTATTAATTTAAATGAAGTTGGATATATTAATGCACATGGTACTTCGACTCAGCTTGGTGATTTAAACGAAGTTAATGCTATTAAGGAGACTTTTAACAAACATGCTTATGATTTAGTTGTTAATTCTACAAAGTCTATGACAGGACATTTATTAGGTGGTGCGGGAGGGATAGAATCAGTTTTCACAGTATTGGCTGTTCATCATCAAATCTCACCACCAACAATGAATATTTTCAATCAAGATACCGAATGTGATTTAGATTTTTCTGCAAATGAGGCTAAAGAAATTAATATAAATGCTGCATTAAAGAATAATTTTGGGTTTGGTGGAACAAACGGTAGTTTAATTTTTAAAAGAATTTAAAATAGTAATAGTTAAATTGAAAAATAACTTTTTAATTAATGGCAGCCCTTCCAAAAAAATTAATCCATTTGACAGGGGATTATCTTTTGGGGATGGTGTATTTAGAACTTTTTTAGTTAAGAGTGGATGCCCAATAAATTGGGATATGCACTATAAAAAACTAAAAGTAGATGCAAATATCCTTAAGATTAAAGTCCCAACAAAAAAAGAATTATTTTGTGACATTAAAAAATTATTTGCTGACCATAAAACCTATATTGGTAAAGTTATTATTACTCGTGGAATATCAAATCATGGTTATCAATTTAATAAAAATATAAAAAGCACTCGTATTATATTAAAGTCGAATTATAAAAAAATTAAAAGTACGTTTCATACAGATGGGGTAAGGATCAGTGTTTGCAAAACAAGAACATCTCATAATGATATTTATGGTGGTGTAAAACATCTAAATAGAATAGATAATATTCTTGCTAAAACCGAATTAAGTGCTTCAGTTTTTGATGGTATTATGCTTGATAAAAATGGGTATGTTAATGAATGTGTAAGCGGTAATATTTTTGCAAGGTACGGCAAAGTTTTAGTAAGTCCTAATCAAGATCATGCAGGTGTATCAGGTGTCTGTAAAGAAATAATTATTAAAAATATTAAATCTATTGGATTTAGATTTAAGAATCAAAATATTACATTAGACAAATTAAAAAAAGCAGATGAAGTTATAATTACCAATTCAGTTTTTGGTGCCTTATATGTAAATCAAATTGAAGAAAAAAAATGGCATGATGATTTATTCACCTCATTGATAAAGGATTTTATTATTCCATTGGACGTTAAATGAATTTAATATTATCAAAAATATTAAATAATATTAAAAATAGAAAAATTTTAATTATCTTTTGTTTTTTTATTTTTTGGATAATAAGTTATTTACTTCTTCCCCTGAATATAACTGAAGAAAATGCAAGTTTTGAAATTTCTGAAGGAAGTAATATAGATGAAATTACGGAACAACTTGTTGAGATTAAGATTTTAAAAGAATCTTTTAGATTTAAATTACTTACTTTTGTTTTTGATAAAAGAGAAGAGTTAAAAAAAGGTCATTATAAACTTAAATCTAACGCAACAGCCTTAGACCTTCTTGATATGTTGGCTAATGGAAAAGAGTCTTTATATTCTATTTATTTTGCTGAGGGCCTTACTTCTTTAGAGATGATTAATAAAATAAAAAAAAATAAGTACATAAAGCAAACATTAAAATCATATAATAAAGAAACAATTTTGAAAGCTATCTCTTCTGATAAAAAACATTTAGAAGGTTTATTTTTTCCAGATAGCTATTATTTTTATAAAAACACCTCCGATATAGAAATACTTCAAAATTCACATAGTGTTTTGAATCGAAAACTTCAGCATGCATGGGATAATCGTTCAGATGAATTACCTTATAGAAATATGTATGAAGCATTAATAATTGCATCAATAATAGAAAAAGAAGTAGGTGTAATTGAAGAGGCTCCAGTTATCGCTGGTGTTTTTGTTAATCGAATGAATATAGGTATGCCACTGCAAAGTGATCCAACAGTAATTTATGGAATGGGTAATAGATTTAATGGAAATCTTACAAGAAAAGATTTAAAAAAAGATACCCCTTACAATACTTACACTAGAAAAGGACTTCCACCATCTCCAATTTCACTCCCAAGCTTAAATTCAATAGAAGCAGCTCTTAATCCTGCGGTAACCAATGCTCTTTATTTTGTTGCTAAAGGTGGCAGAAGACACCATTTTTCAGCTACACTAAGGGAACATAATAAAGCAGTAAAAAAATATCAAAGATGAAACTAAATCCTAAATTTATAACGCTTGAGGGCGTTGATGGCGCTGGAAAAAGTACATGTATCAAATTTATAAAGAAATATCTTACAGACAAGAATCATAATTCCTTCTTTACAAGAGAGCCAGGTGGAACTTTGCTTGGTGAAAAATTAAGAGAAATTTTACTGCATGATGAAATAACCCCAGAAACTGAAACACTGTTGATGTTTGCTGCTAGGAATGAACACGTTCAGCAAGTTATAACACCAAATCTTCAGTCTGGAATAAATGTGATTAGCGATAGATTTACTGATGCTACATATGCCTATCAAAGTGGAGGCAAGTATGTTGATTCAAAAAAAATTACCGTACTTAAGAATTGGGTTCATGTTAATCTAAAACCAGATTTAACTTTACTTTTTGATTTACCAATTGATGTAAGTTTAACTAGACTAAAATCAAATGGAAATCTTGATAAATTTGAAAAAGAATCATCAGATTTTCATAAAAGAATAAGGAATTCATATTTAGACTTAGCAAAAAAAGAACCTTCTAGATTTAAAATAATAGATAGCAATCAAAATATAAATATCATCGAAAAAGAAATTTATCTAGTGTTAGACAAGCTTTTTTCATGAGTATTTATCCTTGGCAGAGGAGTTCTTGGGTTGAAGTATTTTCAAATAAATTAAAAATGCCACATGCCTATATATTGCATGGTGCCCAAACCTTAGAAATTAATAAATTTGCTGATGAGTTAATTAAATCAGTCTTATGTTCTAAGACAAATAAAGAATATTTTGCATGTGGTAAATGTCAAGACTGTTTATGGAGTAAAACAAATCACCCTGACTTAATTAGGGTAATTAATAACTCAGAGGAAAAAAATTTAAAAACTGATATTCTAAAAGTTGATGATATAAGAGGAGCTAAAGATTTTTTACAAACTTCATCTCACCAAGCTAATGGAAAAAAAATCGTATCAATTTATGGCGCAGATAGATTAAATATTCAAGCTTCAAATGCCTTATTGAAAATTGTTGAAGAACCACCTGATAATTCTTTAATTATTTTTACTGTAAATAAACTAAACAATTTACTCCCAACAATTATAAGCCGTTGTAGGCTGGTATCATTCTCCAAACCAAGTAAAGATGATGCAATAGAGTTTCTGAAGCAAACAGATAATGCTGAATTTATCGACAACTTATCGTTATATAATAATTTACCTTTAGAGCTTATTAATGATAAAGAAATGCTTACAAGTATTAATATTATTTTAGTTGAGCTTAAAAAGGGACAAGAAATAGATCTAATGAAAGTAAATAGTGCATGGCTTAATAATGGTCTAGCTTGGATTATTAATATATTACAGAAATGGACTTATGAGCTCTTATTAAGCAAATTAACTCAAGGATATAGTTTCTTTCCAAAAGACATAGAAGTAATTAGTAAGTTAGCATTAAGAGCAGATTTAAGTAAATTATTGACCTATCAAAAAACTTTAAATACTATAAAATCATATCCTCAAATAGCAATTAATAAAGAGATTAATCTTGATTCAGTTATGATTGAATATAAAAAAATTTTTTCAAATTAATTATGTATATTGACTCTCATTGCCATATAAATTTCCCAGAGCTTAATCAAAAAATTGATGTGGTTCTTAATAATATGGAAAGTAATAAAATTTCACATGCTTTATGTGTAAGTGTAACGCTTGATAAAATTGATGAAATCTTAGATCTAACCAGAAAATATTCTAATATTTATGCTTCTGTTGGAGTACATCCTGATTATGAGGATATAAAAGAACCAGATATTGATACCCTATTTAAATATTCTAAGGATAAAAAAGTTGTAGCTATAGGTGAAACTGGCTTGGATTATTTTAGGCTTAAAGGGGATTTAAGTTGGCAAAGGGATAGATTTAGAACTCATATAAAAGCAGCTATAAAGTCAGAGCTTCCACTTATAATTCACACAAGAAATGCCCCAGAAGACACAATAAGTATTATGAGGGAAGAGGGTGCTAATTCTGTAACTGGTGTTATGCATTGCTTTACTGAATCATACGAAATGGCTAAAAATGCAATTGACCTTGGATTTTATATTTCTTTCTCAGGAATTATTACTTTTAAAAATGCTGAAACCTTAAGAGAAACTGTTAAAAAAATACCTTTAGAAAATATACTAATTGAAACTGATTCGCCGTATTTATCTCCTGTTCCAAATAGAGGGAAGCTAAACGAACCATCAAATGTAAGATATGTTGCAGAAAAGATTGCAGAACTAAAAGGTATATCCGTTGACAAAGTTGCTGAAATTACCACTAATAATTTTTTTAAACTTTTTACTAAATGCAAAATACTCTAACCATTCTTGGTTCAGGTTCAAGTGCAGGAACTCCTGTTGTTGGCTGCAAATGTAAAACTTGTTTATCAATCAATCCTAAAAATACAAGAACTAGATGCTCAAGCTTAATAACACTTAAAAATGGTAAAAATATACTTATTGATACTAGTCCAGATTTAAGGCAACAATCTTTAAGAGAATCAATCACAAAGGTTGATGCAGTTCTTTTTACTCATGCACACGCTGATCATTGTCATGGTATTGATGATTTGAGGGCATTTTGTCAAATTAATAAAATCCAAATACCTCTTTATGGAAATCAAGATGTTATTGACCAACTAACTAATAAATTTAAGTATGCAATGATTGAGCCAAAAAATTTTTGGGAAATACCAGTCCTTAAACCAATTGTGATTACTAAGCCGTTTGAAATTTTTAATGAAAAAATTGTTCCTATACCGATTAGGCATGGTAGGGCTAATATTAATGGCTATCGCGTAGGAAATCTTGGCTATATAACTGATGCCTCTGAAGTATCTGAGAAATCAATGAAACTTTTAGGGGGTATTGATGTTCTACTGCTTGATTGTTTAAGAATGGAACCCCATTTTACTCATCTCTCATTTTCAGAAAGTATTGAAATTGCGAAAAAGATTAATGCAAAAGAAACATATTTGATTCATATGATGCACACATTAGAATATGAGTCATTAAAAAATATTTTGCCAGAGGGTATTTATGTCGGTTACGATGGTTTAAAATTACAAATTAATTGAAGATAAGGATTTGATATGAAATATAAGTTAAAATCTATTTTTACTCTAATAATGCTATTAGCTTTATCGTTAAATATAAATGCAGACCAGCATGAAAAACAGAAAAGAATATTTACAGAAGATGAATTTATATCTCTTTTTAGCGGCAAACCAAAATCTAGAGTTCTCAAATATTTAGGTAAACCTGATAGTAAAGAAATAGCTATTAAGCCAAAAGGTGCAAGCTCTGTCATAGGTCGACCAACAGTTGATAAGAGAAATCCAAATAAAAAAAGTAAAATTGAAATGTGGTACTTCAAAAATATTGTTGAATACTCCCCTAAAAAAACTTATCTTAAAGTTGAATTAACTCTTATTAACGACCGTGTTGAAAATATAGGATTTTTTAATCAATAAAAAAAACCACCCTTGAAAGAGTGGTTTTTTAAAAAATCTTCTTTAATTATTTGTAACTTTTCTATCCCATCATACCAGCTACTTTTTGCGAAGCTAGTCCAGCGATTGAGCCAAGAATAAATGAAACAGACATCATAATTACAGGGTTTGAGAAATCAGTTGCCATAACTTCCATATTACTTGCTAGAAGCATAAATCCGAACGTTGCTGCATAACCAAATACGTTAGCAGGAATATTTGGACATTTTGGAAGTGCAGTTAAGCCCCATACTGTAATACCTACAGCTACAGGCCATGCAAGATCTCCAACCACTCCAAGGTAACCATGAAGAATAACTGCGACAGCAGCCAATATTGAACCATAAATTGTCGCGATCATAGTTTGTGGTAAAGCGTCTTTAGTTATTGTAAAGTAAGCACCCCAAGCAATAAAACCACCCCATACTTGAACATAATCACCTAATACAAAAAGTGCTATGTAGGTCCACACTAAAGCACAAATACCTAAACTTACTCCTAATGCATTTTTCATTCTACTTCCTCCTGTTGAAGTTAAATTAATATTTTAATCATCGATTAAATTTAATTAATTAGCACTTAACCGACAAAATTAAATGATTTTTACATTACTTAAATTGCACTCACATCTAAGCTACAAAAAAAGTATTTCTCTACAATGACTCACGAACTTTTTACTGTCAACCCTTATTTCTTCTTATTTTATTCTTATTTTTTATTTACTCTTACTTGTAATTTTTATTTATTAAGATTAATCTCTAAATTGTTTACTTTAAATAGGAGTTAAGGTAATGGATGATTTTTCTTCAAATGGTATTAAAAAATTTCACGGAGGTTGCCCTCATGATTGTCCAGACACATGTTCAATGGTTTATGAAGTTCAAGATGGCAAACTAAAAAGTGTTAAAGGAAATCAAGATCACCCAATGACTAGAGGTGGTCTTTGTGTAAAGCTTAAAGATTACGAAAAACGCCATTACCATCCTGATAGAGTTCTATATCCCCAAAGAAGAATTGGACCAAAAGGAAGTATGCAGTTCGAAAGAATTACTTGGGATGAGGCCTTAGATGAAATAACAACCAAATGGAAATCAATAATTGACGAGTATGGGCCACAAGCTATTATGCCTAATAGCTATTTAGGTAATCAAGGATTAGTTCATGGGCTAAATGGTGGCGATGCCTTTTTTGCAAGACTAGGTGCAACAGTGACTGAGAGAACTTTCTGTGGTGAGGGTTCAGCTACAGCATGGTTACTTACTGTTGGCCCAACAGCAGGAGTAGATCCGGAAAGCTTCATTCATTCTAAATATATTATCGTATGGGCATGTAATTCAGTAAGTACAAACCTTCATCACTGGCATATCATTAAAGAAGCACAAAAGAAAGGTGCTAAAGTTGTTGTAATCGACTCCTATGCTTCTAAAACAGCTAAAGAAGCTGATTGGCATATTACTCCAAAACCAGGCACAGATGGAGCCCTTGCAATGGCAATGATGAATGTAATTATTGATGAAGATTTAGTAGATCAAGATTATATTGATAAATATACAATAGGTTTTCCAGAATTAGCTGAAAAGGCTAAAGAAAGAACTCCTGAATGGGCATCAGAAATTACAGGAATAACAGCAGAGGATATTCGAAAATTCGCAAGAGAATATGCTAACCATCAACCGTCAGCAATTAGAATTGGTGTAGCGTTAGAAAAAAGTTGGGGTGGAAGTCAAACAATTAGAGCAGTCACATCACTTCCAGCATTAACTGGGGCATGGCGCCATGTGGGAGGAGGGATTCTTCAATTCCCAGTATGGGAGCATCCTTATAAATTCGATGTAATTTGTAGGCCTGATTTGATACCTAAAGGGACTCAAGTGGTAAATAATCTTCAATTGGGTAAAGTTTTAATTGGTGAACAAAAACTCAAAGTACCAATTAAGTCTATGATGTGTTGGAATACTAATCCAGTTACACAATCAACCGAAACTGACAAGATCCTTAAAGGACTTCAAAGGAATGATTTATTTTTAGTATCGGCGGAACATTTTATATCTGATACAGCAGCCTATGCTGATATTATTTTGCCAGCTTCTATGGGAGCCGAACAGGAAGATATGATACTTTCATGGGGACATTTATATCTTACGTACAATACTAAGTGTGTCGAATCACCGGGTGAAGCTATTCCAAATAATGAAATTTTTAGAAGATTGGCTAAACGTTTTGGATTCGAAGAAGATAATTTTAAATGGAACGATAGCGAATGTTTGGAGAATTACATTGATTGGGATTCACCAGCTTGTGAAGGAATTGATTTAAATTATATGAAAAAAAATGGTTATGCTCGCTTGAATGTGGGTACAAAAGATGATCGTGCCCCACATAAAGAAGGTAATTTTCCAACTCCATCAGGCAAATGTGAATTTAGGTTAATTGGAGCTAAAAATTTTGTAGCTGGGCCATTTAGACAAATGTATGAAGACTTTCAGCCTGGTCAGGATATTCCTGAGCTTCCAGATTATATTTCATCAAAAGAGACAGCATTAGCTAACCCAGAATTATTTAAAAAATTTCCATTAAATATTTTAGCGCCTAAAAGTCATGGTTTTATAAATTCATGCTACGCAAATATTGATAATAAGCTTAAGGGCCAGGGAGAGCAATTTATCCTTATAAATCAAGCCGATGCTATGGATAGAGGTATTCAAGAGGGTGAAATGGTAAAGGTTTTTAATGATAGGGGTTCATTTGACGCATTAGCTAAGATAACTTCTGATGTTAATAAAGGCGTTGTCGTTGCTACTCTTGGTTACTGGAGGCAGCTTAATAACGGCACTGTAAATTCAGTTAGTTCTAGCGCTCTTGGTGATATGGGTAATGCACAAACTTCTCATGATTGTTTAGTTGAGATACAAACTATTTAATGAATAATTTGGACGAAATAAAAATTACGTGCACAGATAATGGAAAATCTGTGACGGGCTATATTTTAGATATTAAACCCAAAAGTCATATGGAAGTATCATTAAATACAGTTAAAATATATCTTCAATATAGAAATGGTGTTTACGTTGGATCAATGTCTGGAATGGAATTTACAATAGAAGAGGGCGATTTAACTAAAGAACATCAGGAATACCATCGTTAAGATAGTAAATTATAAGTTGTGATATTGAATTAAATTAGGAGAAAATTATTTTTATGGGTAATCGTGATAAGAAAAAAGAGTCGAAAGGAAAGCCAAAAAAAGAAAAGGTGCCAAAATAAGTTGGTAGGGGATGCGAGGTTCGAACTCGCGACAAATTGATTAAGAGTCAACTGCTCTACCAACTGAGCTAATCCCCCAAAATTGATTTACCGAAAAACATTATACCTTGAGTACCAAAAAAAAATTTCGATTGATTATTTATTTATTTTATCAAAACACCAAGTATTTCATTTACAGATTGCGAGATATTATCAGCAACATATCCACCTTCCAACATATATAAAGTTCTTCCAGCAGCATATTTCTCAGCAATACCTTTTAGTTCTAAAGCAACCTGTCTAAAACCATTCGATGTATAATTTAATTGTCCCAATAAGTCACCTTTATGAGCATCAAATCCTGCAGATATAAGAATAAATTCAGGTTTATACTTATCCATAGCTGGATTGAGTTGATTTCTAAAAGCATCTAAAAATATTTTATCTCCAGAACCTTCAGGGACATCTACATTTAAGGTAAAACCCTTACCTTTACCAATTCCAGTTTCATTTGGTCTACCAGTCTTGGGGTATAGAGGATGTTGATGAACACTAAAGTAAAAAACAGAATCATCATCATAGAAGATATCTTGTGTTCCATTACCATGATGCACATCAAAATCTACAATTAATATTCTTTTAAAACCATGCTGTTCTTGCAAATAACGAGCAACAATAGCTATATTATTGTAGATACAAAAACCCATTCCTCTTGAAGCTGATGCATGATGCCCTGGTGGCCTTACTATTGCAAAGGCTGAGGAAACATTACCTTTCATTATTTCATCTGCTCCAGTTATACCTGCACCAACTGCTAATTTTGCAACTTCATTAGAATGTTTTGAAATTGCTGTATCACCAGTAGATAAGAAAGATGTATCATTTGATTTTATCATTGAAATTTCACGAGCTACTAGGTCTACATATTTCTGAGTATGTACAAGCTGTATTTCTTCAATACTAGATTTTTTAATCTTAGGCCATAATAGAAAAGAGGTTAGAGATTTATTATTTTTAATCCCATTTACTACTTTAGATAATCTTTCTGGATTTTCTGGATGGCCTAAGCCTGTATCGTGTAATAAAAATTCATCGCTATATAAAACTGCTACCTTGTTTTTATTGTTTATATTTTCACCAACAAGATTATTTGCAGTAAAAAGTAAAATAATACTAAGTAACAAAGTTTTCATTTTTAATATTTTATAATAAGCATGTTTGTTTTTTTATTTTAATAGTTTTAGGCAATTCTCATCAGTCGATCTTGTTCTTTTTTAATTACATCAGTAAAAAATCTACTAACTGCTTGAACACGAGCTAATTTATATAAATCTTCATGAACAACCATCCAATACTCTCGAGTAGCAAATATTTTTTTTGATAAAATTACTTGTAATTTTTTGTCATCTGCTGCTACAAAACCGTGCAACAAAGCAAGCCCAATACCATCAATAACCGCCTGGTATTGGGCTTGTAAGGAACTACTTCTGAATACAATATTTACTTCATGAAGTAAATCTTGCATATACTTTAATTGAGGGAATTCAATAAGATCATCAATATAGCTGATAAATGAGTGTTGCGTTAAATCTTTTACAGATTTAATTTTACTATTATTATTCAAGTATTCTTGGCTAGCATATAAAGCAAGCCTATATTCTCCTAATTTCCAAGCGATTAATCTTCCTGTTGAAGGCCTAGCTAATGTAATAGCAATATCAGCCTCCCGCTTAGATAAGCTTCTAGATCTAGTATCTGCAACTAATTCTAGCTCAATAGCTGGATGTTGCTCTTTAAAATCCTTAATATATTTCGAAATAACTCCTATTCCTAATCCCTCTGGTACAGCCATTCTTACGGTTCCAGTTAAGACAGTATCTGTTCCTGAAATGGATTGATAAATCGAATTAATTTTAGTTTCTATATTTTCTGCATATGGAAGTAGCTTATAACCTTCATCATTTAAGGAGTAACCTTTTGGTGAACGGTCAAATAAATGTACCTCAAGCTCTGTCTCTAATCGGTTAATGTGACGGCCAACTGTTGTTGGCTCTACATTCAACCTTTTACCCGCCATAGTTAATTTACCTCGTCGAGCAAGCTCTAGAAAAGACCGTAGATCATTCCAATCAAGCATTTTTTTTCCTTTTAAATTTAAATTTTAAAATGCATAATTGCATTATGAAAATTAA
Source organism: Methylophilaceae bacterium (assembly GCA_028122555.1). Lineage (GTDB taxonomy): Bacteria > Pseudomonadota > Gammaproteobacteria > Burkholderiales > Methylophilaceae > BACL14. The sequence continues at coordinate 746 of JAOHSH010000006.1, read as the reverse complement.
TATATTGGTATTGTACTGCATAAATAAAAAGAATAATATATTCATATATAAAATATTAAGAGGTAGAAGATGGCTAGCGCTATAAAGGAAGTAAAATCAGTCGGGCATTTAATAAACGGTGTAATTAAACATTCTAGCGGGTCAAGTTTAGATATCTATAATCCAGCAAAAGGCTCAATAAGTAGAAGCCTAAATCTAGCAACTAAAGAAACTGTTGAAAAAGCGATTATAAGTGCTGAAAAGGCATTCCCTATGTGGAAAGATACACCCATTATTAAGCGAGCAAGAATTATGTATCGCTTTAAAGAGCTACTTGAGAAAAATTCTAATAAAATTTGCCAACTTATCGGAGAGGAGCACGGTAAAATCTCCCACGATGCAATGGGTGAGCTCCAAAGAGGAATTGAAAATGTAGAGTACGCTTGTTCTGCACCTGAATTTTTAAAGGGTGAGCATAGTAAAAATGTTGGATCATCAATAGATTGTTGGAGTGAATTACATCCCCTTGGAGTAGTTGCAGGTATTACACCATTTAATTTTCCAGCCATGATTCCGCTTTGGATGTATCCACTTGCTATTGTCTGTGGAAATTGTTTTATACTCAAACCTTCTGAGAAAGACCCTAGTTCTACAATTTTTATTGCGCAACTGCTTCATGAGGCAGGTTTGCCAAATGGAATTTTAAATATTGTAAATGGTAATAAAAATGTCGTAGATATGCTTATAGACGATCAACGTATTCAAGC
>JAOHSH010000005.1 GCA_028122555.1 Methylophilaceae bacterium | reverse complement strand
GCACATATTAAACCTAGGAGAAAGATTCAGCTATTTTTTTGATTCTTTTGATGCTTGGTGTTTCTTTAGCAGAAATTATAAGTATTGGGGCTATTTTGCCATTTCTAGGAGCACTTACCAGCCCTGAAACAGTTTTTAATCAAGAGATATTAAATCCTATTTTTTTAAAAATGGGGTTTTTAAATCCTAATGAATTATTATTTCCTATGACTGTTTTTTTTATTTCCTCGGTAATTTTAGCAGGTCTGATGCGGTTAATCTTACTATGGACCCAGACACATTTTGCTTATTCTGTTGGCGCAGATTTAAGTATTTTAGTTTATAGGTATGCTCTTTATCTGCCATATATTGAGCAAGTCTCAAAAAATAGTAGTGAATTTATTTCCACCATATCCCACAAAACACATTTAGTTGTTACTCAAGTTTTGATGCCAACTTTATTAATCTTTAGTTCCACGATAATTTTGCTTGCTATTTTTGCAACTGTTCTTTTTATCGAGCCCTTAGCAGCATTAATTATTATTTGTGGATTTGGTGGTATTTATAGCTTTGTTTTATTGATAACTAAGAAAAAATTATTTAAGGACAGTGAAAGTATAAATATAAAGTCTAATTTATTAATAAAATCACTTCAGGAGGGATTTGGTGGAATTCGTGACGTATTAATAGATGGAACTCAAGAAATTTACTGTAAGGTTTTTAGAGGCTACGATTTACCCTTAAGAAAAGCACAGGCAGGATTAGTAATAATTGGCCAAACACCTCGTTTTATTGTTGAAGCTTTGGGCATAACAACATTGGCATTATTTGCATTTTTCCTTTCTAGTAATATTGATAACTTAACAAGTGCAATACCAATTCTTGGAGTTTTTGCTTTAGCAGCACAAAGGTTATTGCCTATCCTTCAACAGATTTATTCAAGTTGGTCTTCTATATTTGGCTGTAGTGCATTATTAAGAGATATGTTGTATTACCTTGATCAGGGCCTACCTAATTATGCTAATTTAACAAAAATAAAATCAATTAAATTTCAACATACAATCAAACTTGAAAAAATTAATTTTTCATATAGTGAGCAAGGACCTTTAATAATAAAAGATTTTGATTATGAAATTAAAAAGGGATCTAAAATAGGAATAATTGGAGCTACTGGAAGTGGAAAAAGTACTTTGATAGATATTATTATGGGTTTGCTACACCCCAAAGGAAATTTTTATATTGATGACAAGAAAATAACTAATGAAAATTATAGATCTTGGCAATCTCATATTGCTCACGTACCACAAAATATTTTTTTATCTGATACAACTATTCTTGAAAATATAGCATTTGGGATACCAAGAGATAAAATTGATTATGAGCTTGTTTATGATTGTGCAAAAAAAGCAAAAATTTCTGATTCGATTAATTCATGGAAAAATAAGTATGAAACTATAGTTGGTGAAAGAGGTGTTCGTCTCTCAGGAGGGCAACGCCAAAGAATTGGTATTGCTAGAGCGCTATACAAAAAAACTGATGTTATTGTTTTAGATGAAGCTACAAGTGCTTTGGATGATAAGACAGAATCGGCAGTGATGAATGAAATTATGGGTATTGATAATGATATTACTATTTTGATAATTGCTCACAGATTATCTACACTTAAAAATTGTTCTCAATTAATAGAAATTGCTGATGGCAGGTTAAATCGCTTTGGTTCATACAAAGATATAGTTATTAATGATGCTTGAGAAACAATCTATAATAAATTAATAAAATAAGGTTAAATTAATGAAAATTTTAGTTACTGGTGCCGAAGGATTTATTGGATCTCATCTAACTGAGGCTCTAGTTAGGGCAGGGCATGATGTTAAAGCATTTGTTTTATATAACTCTTTTAATTCATGGGGTTGGTTAGATAGATGCGATGATGATATTAAAGGAAAATTTGAAGTATTTTCTGGTGATATAAGAGATACAAATGGAGTTCGTGAAGCAGTAAAAGATTGTGATGCAGTTATTCATCTCGCTGCGCTTATAGCTATACCTTATTCATACCATTCCCCAGAAACTTATATTGATACCAATATAAAAGGGACACTGAATATTCTCCAAGCAGCTAAGGAGTTTAAAATTCGAAGATTAATTCATACTTCAACTAGTGAAGTTTATGGAACAGCTAAATTTGTGCCAATTACTGAAGATCACCCTCTTCATGGACAGTCACCATATTCAGCATCAAAGATTGGCGCTGATCAATTAGTGTATTCATTCTTTACATCTTTTGCACTCCCTGTTGTAACTGTTAGGCCATTCAACACATACGGCCCGAGACAGTCAGCACGAGCTGTAATTCCAACAATTATCACCCAGATTGCTAATGGGAAAAATGAAATTAAGTTAGGGGCAATTTCCCCAACAAGAGATTTTAATTACATCAAAGATACTGTGGATGGATTTATTGCAGCTCTTGATTCCAAAAATGGTCTAGGTGAAGTTATTAATTTGGGGAGTAATTATGAGGTTTCAATTGGTGAGACAGCTGAAATAATAGCTGAAGTAATGAATGCTAATATCAAAATTATCAACGATGAGCAAAGATATAGACCAAAGGAATCAGAAGTTGAAAGGCTTTGGGCAGACAATACAAAAGCTAAAGAATTATTTGGATGGGAGCCAAAGTATGGGAATAGAGAAGGACTTTCAAAAGGTCTAGGGGAAACTGCTAAATGGTTTTTAGATTCAAAAAATTTAGATATGTATAAATCTGATATTTATAATTTATAAAATAATGCATAAAAACTCACAGATAAGCCAACAAATTATAAACTCAATTCGCAGTGTTATTGGGTCACAAGATAGTAGTCTTCATGAGCCAGTTTTTAATGGAAATGAGTGGGATTACTTAAAAGAATGCCTTGACTCAACTTATGTATCTTCCGTTGGGAAATTTGTTGATAAGTTTGAACAAAGCTTAGTCAAATTAACAGGCGCTAAATATGCAATTGCTTTGGTAAATGGAACAGCTGCAATTCATTTATCGTTAATACTAGCTGATGTTAAAGATGGCGATGAGGTGCTTACTCCAACATTCACTTTTGTTGCAACAGCAAATGCTATTAGCTATCTTAAAGCTACACCTCATTTTATTGACAACGATGAAGATACTTTAGGGGTTGATCCAAAAAAACTTTACGAATATTTAAATAAATTTACCACGCAGAAAAATGGTAAATGTATAAACATAAAAACAAATAAAATTATTAAAGCCATTGTCCCTACTCATATTTTTGGGCATCCATGTAAAATAGATGAGATAGTAGACATTGCTAAAAACTTTAATATTATTGTTATTGAAGATGCTGCTGAATCAATAGGAAGTTATTATAAAAATCACCATACAGGTACTTTTGGGTTGATGGGAGCATTGAGTTTTAACGGAAATAAAACTATTACTGCTGGCGGGGGCGGAGCAATTTTAACCAATAGCCAGGAAATTGCTAAACGAGCCAAGCACTTATCAACTACAGCTAAATTAGATCATAAATGGGACTATCTACATGATGAAATTGGATTTAATTACCGACTTCCTAATATAAATGCAGCTTTAGGTTGCGCTCAATTAGAACAACTTCCTAGATTATTAAAATCAAAAAGAACATTATTTAAAAAATATGAAGATAAAATTTCTTTACTTAAAGGAGTTAGCTTATTTAAAGAACCAAATGCATGCAAAAGTAATTATTGGCTTCAAACATTATTACTAGATATTGAAAATATAAATGAACGTGATGCAATACTATCTTTAACAAATGAAAGTGGATTGATGACACGTCCCGCTTGGATATTAATGCACAGATTAAATCAATTTAGTAATAATCCAAGAATGGATTTATCTTGTGCAGTATCAATTACAGATAGATTAATTAATATCCCCAGTAGTTCCAACCTTATAGGTAAAAATTGATTATGAGTAAAATAGAAATAATCCTAATAGGAGCGGGCGGCCATGCAAAATCTTGTATTGACGTCATAGAGAAGCAAGATAAATTTAAAATTGCTGGTTTAATTGGTAAAAGAGAAGAGGTTGGAGGGAAAGTTTGTGGCTACAATATAATTGGGGTTGATAACGATTTACCAGATTTATTTAAGCAATATAAGAGCGCTCATATCTCAATTGGACAGATTAATACAGACATAAGAAATAATATTTATAGTCAAATCAAGAAGATTGGTTTTTCTACGCCATCAATTATCTCTCCAAATGCGTATGTTTCAGATCATGCTGATATTGGCAATGGAAATATTATTATGCATGGAGTGATTATTAATGCAGGAGCTAAGATTGGTAATAATTGCATCATTAATACAAAAGCATTAATCGAACACGATGTTCAGATTGAAGATGGATGCCATATTTCGACAAATTCTATTTTAAATGGGAATGTAAAAATTTGTACTGGAACTTTTGTTGGTAGTTCAGTATGCATTAAGAATAATATTTCAATTGGAAAGAATTCTGTTATTGGAATGGGGTTATCTGTTAGGCAAGATTTAGATGATAAATCAAGGTTTACAGGCTAAGTAAACTATGGCACATAGAGTCAAAATCATCGCTGAAATTGGGGTCAATCATAACGGAGATATGACGCTAGCAAAAAAATTGATTGATGAGGCCAAAAAAGCTGGTGCAGACTATGTAAAATTTCAAACCTTTAAAGCAGATTCACTTGTAACTAAGACTGCCGAAAAAGCTCAATATCAAGATTTAAATTATGATTCTGATGAGTCACAATACATGATGTTAAAGCGCTTGGAGCTTACTCCTGAAATGCATAAAGATATAATTTCATATTGCTATATGAAAAATATAGAATTTCTTTCATCTGGATTTGATATTGAAAGTTTAGATTTACTAGCAACTTTAGGACAAAAAATATTTAAAATACCTTCGGGCGAGATTACTAACTTACCTTACCTTAAGCATATTGCAAAAATTGCTGAGTCAATAATTTTATCAACTGGTATGGCAAATTTAAATGAAATAAAACAAGCAATGAATATTTTAGAATCTAATGGGATAAGTCAAGAAAATATAACAATTTTGCATTGCACTTCAGAATACCCAGCACCTTTTGATGAGGTTAATCTTTTATCAATGGAGACAATTAGGAGCAAATTTAATGTCTCCATCGGCTATTCTGACCATACCAAAGGTATTGAAGTGTCTATTGCTGCAGTTGCTCTAGGCGCGACTATTATTGAGAAGCATTTTACTTTAAATAAACAATTACAAGGCCCTGACCATAAAGCGAGCATTGATCCTTATGAGTTAAAGGCTATGGTTAAAGCAGTTAGAAATATTGAATTAGCAATGGGTTTTGCGACAAAAGAACCAACGAAAAGTGAAATTAAAAATAAATTTATTGTAAGAAAATCTATCGTAGCTAATAAGGCAATAAAGCTTGGCGAAGTTTTCAATACTAATAATTTGACAGTAAAAAGACCAGGAAATGGAATTTCCCCCATGAAGTGGGATGAAATTATTGGACTTAAAGCAATACGCGATTTTAATAAGGATGAATTAATAGAATTATGAGAAAGTCTTATTTAAAAAAAGTCTGTGTGGTGTCAAGTAGCAGAGCTGATTACGGTTTATTAAGATCTACTATGCAACTTATTCAGGAAGACCCAAAACTAAAATTACAAATTATTGCTACTGGTATGCACCTTCATATTAAGTATGGAAATACTTATAAGGAAATTGAGATTGATGGGTTTAAAATAAATCACAAGGTTAAGATGCTATCAAATTCCGATACTCCAAATGCAATAATAAAGTCGATGGGCAAGGGGTCAATTAAATTTGCTGATGTATTATTGGATTTAAAACCCGATTTATTAATTGTTCTTGGAGATCGTTTCGAAATATTAACTGTTGTTTCAGCAGCCTTAGTAGCATGTATCCCAGTTGCACACCTCCATGGCGGAGAATCAACAGAGGCTTTAATTGACGAGGCCATTCGCCATTCAATAACTAAAATGTCACATTTGCATTTTGTTGCGACAGATGATTATAGAAATAGAGTTATTCAATTAGGGGAGCAGCCAAATAGAGTTTTTAATGTTGGTGGACTAGGAGTTGATAATATAAAAAATACAAAACTTCTTAATAAAAGAGAGCTTGAAAAATTATTAGATTTTAAATTTTCTGAGAAAAACTTATTAATAACTTTTCATCCAATAACCTTGGAAAAAAATGTGGAAGAAAAGCAATTTAAACAATTATTATTAGCTTTAAAGTTACTTAAAAAAACAAATATAATTTTTACTTTACCTAATGCAGATAAAAATAGTGAAGCTATAGCTAACCTTATTAAAAACTTTGTTATCAATAATAAGAATTCAAGAGTATTTTCATCTCTAGGTCAATTAAAGTATCTATCATGTGTGAAATTCGTTGATGGAGTAATTGGAAATTCATCAAGTGGGCTCCTTGAGGTACCAAGTTTTAAAAAAGGAACAATTAATATTGGTGATAGACAAAAGGGAAGGGCTCAAGCAAGAAGCATTATTAATTGTAAGCCAGAAAAGAATAGTATTGGATTAGCAATAAAGAGGCTGTACTCAAAAAAATTCCAAAAACAATTAATTTCAACTAAAAATCCCTATGGTAATGGAGGTGCAAGTAAGAAAATTTTAAAAATTATTAGAACTTTTGATCTTGCAAATATTTTGAAAAAAAAATTTTATGATTTAAATTTACTATGAAAATATTACTAATTGGCGCAGTTGATTTTTCAGAAAGCGTATTGAAAAAATTAATATCTATGAAATTAGAAATTGTAGGTGTTTGCACTTTAAAAAATTCTAGTTTTAATTCAGATCATTGTGACCTATCAAATTTGTGCAAACAAAAAAAAATAAAATGGATATTTTCAGATGATATAAATTCCAGTGAAGTTGTAAAATGGATAAAGATGAAAAAGCCAGATATTATTTTCTGCTGTGGTTGGTCGAGACTGTTAAAGAAAAATGTATTAAATATACCAAGACTTGGGGTGATTGGATATCACCCATCTAAATTACCATTTAATAGAGGACGACATCCCTTGGTTTGGGCTTTAGCATTGGGTTTAAACAAAACTGCAAGCACTTTTTTCATTATGAAGGAGGGTGTTGATAATGGAGATATAATTTCTCAAAAAGATATTACTATTAGCAAAAATGATGATGCGTATAGTTTGTATTCAAAGATAACAAAAGTCGCAATGATACAAATTAACGAATTTTTACCTGCATTAAAAATTAGTAATTTGGAACCAAAAAAACAAAATAATGTTCTTTCTAATTCATGGAGAAAAAGATCTATTTTAGATGGTCTCATCGATTGGAGAATGACAGCAGACTCGATCTACAACCTAGTAAGATCAATATCAAGACCTTATATTGGAGCCCATTTTATATCAAATGGTAAAGAATTTAAAATTTGGAAAGTTAAAGTAATAAAACTTAAAGAACCAAATATTGAGCCGGGTAAGATTATATGTAGAAATTCTGAGCTACTTGTAAAGTGTGGTGATAATGCAATAAAAATTTTAGAAATAGAACCATTATTTAAACTTACTGAAGGTGATTATTTATGAGAACAATGATTGTTGCACCTCATCCTGATGATGAAACCCTTGGAGTTGGAGGTACAATTCTTCGAAAAAAATCTAAGGGCGAAATCGTTTCATGGTTGATTATTACAAATATGCTTGCTTCAGATGGTTGGCCTCGTGAAAAAATTAAATCTAGAAAAAAAGAGATTGAAAAAGTTTCAAAATTTTATGGTTTCGATAATGTATTTGAATTAAATTTTCCAACAACAAAATTAGATAATGTTCCGATGCTTGATTTAACAAAGAAGATATCAGAATGTTTAGAAAAATTTAAACCACAGGAATTATACATACCAAGTTATTCAGATGTTCATTCTGATCATCGAGTAGTTTTTGAAGCAGTAACTTCTTCTTCTAAATGGTTTAGATTAGAAGGTATTAAGAGAATTTTGTCCTACGAGACATTGTCTGAAACTTCTTTTGGTTTATCAAGGATAAGTAATTTTAATCCGAATGTTTATATTGATATTAGTCCTTTTTTAAAGCATAAAATTAAAGTAATGAATATTTATAAGTCAGAATTAGGTCTTCCTCCGTTTCCTAGGTCTGAAGAAAATATAAAAGCACTTGCTACTATAAGGGGATCAGAGTCTGGTTATATTGCTGCAGAAGCTTTCGAATTACTTAAAGAAGTTATTGATTAATATTTTATATTGGAAAACTACATTTGAAAATATCTGAAAATTTTTGGCATAAAGCAATTTTAAATTCTAGTTCTTTGATTAAGGATTCAATTGCTAATCTAAATGAAACTGGCTTAAGGATTGTTCTTGTTGTAAATAATGAGAATTCTTTTGTTGGCACCATTTCTGATGGTGATATTAGGCGGGGTCTATTATCAGGCCTAAGCATTGAAGATTCTATTGATACTATTATTCATTCTGATGCTTTAATTGTTCCACCAGGATTTACGAAAGACTCAGCTTTGAAGCTTATGGAATTAAATCAAATATTTCAAATTCCAATTATCAGTGATAATAAAAAAATCCTTGGTATGTATACAAGAGATAACATTAGTCACATTACTGAAGTTGATAATATTATGGTAATAATGGCTGGTGGAATTGGATCTAGATTATTACCTCATACTGAAGACTGCCCCAAACCAATGCTTAAAGTTTCTGGCAAACCAATTTTAGAACATATTATCGATAGAGCAAAATTAGATGGTTTTAAACATTTCATTATTGCTATTAACTATCTTGGTGATGTAATTGAGAGCTATTTTGGTAATGGAAATACTATGAATATTAAAATTGATTATATTCGTGAAGATAAACCATTGGGGACAGCTGGAGCCCTTAGTTTGTTGGATTTGAAGATTGATAAGGCTTTTATAGTAACTAATGGTGATGTAATTACTGATATTCGATATGCAGAACTCCTAGATTTTCATTTAAATCATAATGCTGAAGCAACTATGGCAGTGAATGTTCATGAGTGGCAGAATCCATATGGAGTGGTTGATATCCAGGGTATTGAAATCAATGGCTTTTCTGAAAAACCAATTAATAAAACGCATATCAATGCAGGTGTGTACGCACTTTCGAAAAACACTCTTAATTATTTAAATAAAAATGTTCATTGTGATATGCCATTTTTATTTGAATTGTTGAGGAAAGACTCTAAAAGAATTATTGCTTATCCGATGCATGAGCCTTGGCTTGATGTTGGGGTACCAGACGACTTAAAAAAGGCAAATAAAGAAAATGAATAAAATAAAATACCCAGAAGTAATTAATAAAGAAGATTTCATGAAGAATAAGACTGTTGATAAAATTCTATACGGACTTCCTAAGGATGTTACATTTTGTAAGAGATGTGTTATTTCTAATCAAAGACCAAATTCAGCAGTTGAATTCAACCATACAAAGAAAACAAAAAAACAAACAATTAATCTTGATGTAAATGGTATTTGTGATGCTTGTAATTTTGCAGAGCATAAAAATTCCATCATTAATTGGGATGAAAGGGAGTATGAATTAAAGCAGTTATGCGACGAACATCGTAAAGATGATGGCTCATATGATTGTATTGTACCAGGCTCTGGAGGAAAGGATAGCTTCTACGCCTCCCACATCCTAAAAAATAAATATAATATGAATCCACTAACTGTAACTTGGGCGCCACACATATATACAGACTGGGGATGGAAAAATTTTCAATCTTGGATACATGCTGGCCATGATAATTACTTAATGACGCCAAATGGTAGAGTTCATCGCTTATTAACTAGGCTTTCTACTGAGTTATTATTTCATCCTTTTCAAGCATTTATGGTTGGACAAAAAGCTATAGCTCCAAAAATGGCACTTTTGCATAATATCCCATTAGTTTTTTATGGTGAAAATGAAGCCGAGTATGGAAACCCAATCTCTGATACAAATTCTGCTAAAAGAGATTGGTCTTATTTTGCATCAGATGATGAATCTAAAATAAATCTAAGTGGCCTTTCTGTCAGTGAACTGAGGGAGCAGTTTGGATTAAGTAAAAATGATTTACACCCTTATCTCCCTGCAAATCCTAATCAACTCGAGGAAAAGAAAGTTAGTGTTCGATATCTAGGGCATTACCTTAAATGGCATCCGCAATCATGTTACTACTATTCAGTCGAGCATGGTAATTTTCAAGCATCCCCAGAAAGAACACCTGGTACCTATTCAAAATATAATAGTATTGATGATCGTATTGATGATCTTCATTATTACACTACCGGTATAAAATTTGGGCTAGGACGGACTAGTTATGATGCTGCACAAGAGATTAGATCAGGCGAGATAAATCGGGAAGAAGGGGTAGCACTAGTAAATAAGTTTGATCATGAATTCCCAGAGAGATTTATTGAGGAATTATTTCAATACCTTTCAGTCCCAGAAAATGAGTACCCTGAAGCAAGTAAGATGTTTGAAAAATCAATTATGGACCGTGAATACTTTCAGCTATTAACTGATCAATTTAGATCACCTCATTTATGGTATTTTGAAAATAAAAAGTGGTATTTAAGAAATCCGATTTCAAATGACTAATGTCTCTTCTTTGCTAGGTAACAATTTACGCTTAATTGCTCGACTTGATATAAAGGGTGAGAACCTAATAAAAGGCATTCAATTAGAAGGGCTGCGCATTATTGGTCCACCTAATGAGTATGCTCTCAAATATTATCTTCAAGGCGCTGATGAGCTTATTTATATGGATTGTGTTGCAAGTTTATATGGACGCAATCATTTATCTAATATTATTACTGATGCAACAAAAAATATTTTTGTGCCGATTACAGTTGGAGGTGGAATAAGAAGTGTTAATGATGCATTTAAGATTCTTCGAGCAGGTGCTGATAAAGTGGCTATTAATACAGCAGCTGTTGCAAATCCTAGCCTTATAGAAAATATTTCTCGTGAATTTGGAAGCCAATGCATGGTTTTGTCTGTTGAGGCAAAGAAAGTAAGCGTTAATAAATGGGAGGTTTATACCGATAATGGTCGGGAAAAAACAGGTATAGACGTTGTTGACTGGGTTAAAAAGGGTGTTGATCTTGGGGCGGGAGAGATATTATTAACTTCTGTCGACAAAGAAGGCACAAGAAAAGGTTTTGATATCTCACTTGTAAAATCAGTTACAGACCAATCAATGGTTCCAGTAATAGCAAGTGGTGGTATGGGGACACCTGAGGACTTGCTTAAGGCAGTTAATGAAGGAGGTGCTTCGGCAGTAGCAATGGCCGATATACTTCATTACGGAAGATCAAATATAAATGATGTAAGAAACACTGCAATGAATGCAGGTTTTGGAGTAAGGGAATATTTCTTTGAATGAGATTGTAGTTATTGACTACGGAGTCGGCAACCTACTAAGCGTTAAAAGAGGGCTAGAGTATTGCGGTGTAAAAGCAATTATTACTTCAAAGCCAGAAGATATCGTAAATGCAACTAAGATTATTCTGCCAGGTGTGGGAGCATTTAAAAATGCAATGCAATCTTTAGAGAGTCTTGGCTTGGTAAAGGTAATTCAAGAAGTTGCAAATCGAAAAATAGATTTATTAGGAATTTGTCTTGGTATGCAGCTTTTATTGGATGAAAGCAATGAATTTGGGTTAACTAAAGGCTTGGGACTTATACCTGGAAGGGTGGTTGCAATTCCTCTTAAGAATAATGAAGGTATTATTAACAAAATTCCACATATCGGATGGAGTAAGCTTATAAATCCTGAAGAAAATTCGGATTGGAATGATGGAATTTTAAAAACTATAGAATCTGGAGATTCATTTTATTTTATCCATTCATATATGGCTTTAACAAATAATAACAAATATACAATTGCTCATTGCTTGTATGGCTCAGAAAAAATACCAGCAGTTATTCAGCGTAATCGCATAATTGGGTGCCAATTTCATCCTGAGAAGAGTGGAGAAGTTGGCCTAAAAATATTAAGAGAATTTTGTGAACTTTAAAAATATAGTAATTGTTGGTTTAGGAAGTATTGGGTTAAGGCATTTACGTATTGCTAGAGAAATTTTTCCTGAAAGTAGAATCGCCGTTTTACGGCACAAAGAAACCAATGAAATACCTGATGGTGCTGATGAAGTATTCTTTAATTTAAACCATGTTATTCAATTTCAACCCCAAATAGCTATCATCTGCTCCCCAGCATCGACCCATATTGAAATATCACGAGCTTTAGTTAAACAAGGAATACATATATTAATTGAAAAACCAATATCTAATGAGAAAAAAGGTTTAGAAGAGTTAAATCGTGAAGCAGTTGAAAATAATTGTGTAGTAACAGTTGGCTATAATTTAAGATTTCTTCCCTCATTGAAAAAATTTAAGGATTTGATAGATAAAAATTTTGTTGGAGATCTTTATTCTGTAAGAGGCGAAGTAGGTCAGTATCTTCCAAACTGGCGTAAAAAAGATTACAGAAAGACTGTTTCGGCACAAAAAATTCTTGGAGGTGGAGTTTTACTTGAGCTTAGCCATGAATTAGATTATTTGAGATGGATTTTTGGTGAAGTAGAATCAGTTCAAGCTCAACTCAGCCGCCAAAGTCAACTTGATATTGATGTAGAAGATACTGCGCACATTATTCTAAAATTTAAAGAGAATAAGAATAATATCAATTTAATGGCCTCATTAAATTTAGACTTCATTCGCCACGATACAGTAAGGATGTGCCATGCAATCGGTGATAAAGGTAGTTTAAGATGGAATGGGCTAACTGGGGATGTTGATTTATTTAAATCAGAAAAATCAGAATGGAAGAATATATATAAATATGAAGCAGATCAAGATGAGAGCTATAAGAATGAATGGTTTCACTTCATTGAATGTATAAACAAGGAAAATACTCCGAATATTTCTTTTCAAGACGGTATAAAAGTTTTGGATATTATAGACAGTATTAAGATTTCCTCTTCTTCTGGAAAAAAGGTTATGGTTAAATGAGTATTGTTGCTTTCATATTTGCAAGAGGTGGCTCAAAAGGACTTCCTGATAAAAATATAAAAATTTTTAATGGTAAACCACTAATAGCATGGTCAATTGAGCAAGCTAAGACAGTAAATAGAGTTGATAAAGTAATAGTTTCGACAGACTCAGAGGTAATAGCTAAAATAGCAAGAGAATATGGTGCTGAAACACCTTTTATTAGGCCAGCAGAATTGGCAACTGATAATTCGCCTGAGTGGCTTTCTTGGCAGCATGCCTTAAAGTATCTTCAAAATAGTAATGACGGTCTTCCTGATTTGATATTATCAATACCTCCTACTTCCCCATTAAGAGACTTCAGCGATTTAGATAAAATTATTGATGAATACCAAAAAGGTAATGCGGATATTGTAATTTCTGTTACTGAATCCAATAGAAGCCCGTTTTTTAATATTGTTAGAGAAGGGGTTGAGGGTTATATTAATTTATTTGCATCTGTAAAGGAAGAAATAAGTAGGCGCCAAGACTGCCCTAAGACATATGATATAACTACCATTGGATATGCAGCAAAGCCATCTTTTATTTTGAACAACAAATCAATATTTGAAGGTCGAGTTCGACAAGTTATATTTCCAAAAGAGAGATCAATTGATATAGATACATTATTAGATTTTGAAATTGCAGAATATATATCAAAAAAAAATGGGTCAAAGATTGCAAAAAAATAAAATTATTACCTTTAAAACTGAGTCAAGATTATGCGAGTGTTGTGGTAGTGGTGACTTAGAATTAATGTGGTCAAGCAAAAGCACTGTTGCTAGAAAGTTACACATATGGGAATTTCCAGTTAATGTTTCGATTTGTCGTAATTGTGGATTTTGTTTTACATCACCTTGTCCAAATAATGATGATTTAATGAAATATCATGAGGATGGAAATGTAAGTTTTAAAGAAGTCAGTCTGCCATATTCCATTGATGAAAGATTAAGAATTTTAAAAAAATATAAAGCACCAGATGGAGTTTTTGTAGAAATTGGAGGGGATGCACCGGGAGAATTTCACGAAAAATGTAAACAATATTTCCATAAACTCTATTCAATTGAGGTTACTAAAGACTTAAAAAATAAATCATTAGATATCAATAATTTAAAAGAATATGTGGATGTAATATCTCATTATGATGTATTAGAACATGTCTTAAATGTAAAGCTATTTTTATTAAATTGTTTCAATGCTTTGAAGCAAGGGGGAGTTATGATTTGTGAGGTACCAAATTTAAAATTGTACCCTGATAATTTGTTACTCCAAGAGTTTGAACATGTTAATCATTTTACAATTACTTCTTTAGGTTCAATTGCTGAAAAAGTAGGTTTCAAATTAGTTGAATATGATGAAATTTGCAGTAGGCCTTATGGTTTTTTGGCTGTTTTTAAAAAAAATGATAACAATAGACTTCCTAATAAAAAATACAAAAATGAATTTTTAGAATCTAGAAAATCGATACAGGGTGGTTTAAAGCAGATACATAATAATAATATTCAATTAATAAATCTAAGAAAAAAAATAGACCAATTATTAACTGAAAACAAAAATATTATTTTATGGGGCGTCACAGACCTTCTTAGATTGCTAATAAAAAACTATCAAATTTCAGACAAAGTTATTGTTGTTGATTCAGATCCTCGTCGCAAAGATGACTTAATTTTAGATGGGTATTTAGTTAGTCAGCCTATTAAATGCACTAAAGAATTTTTAGATGCAGATCTTTTAGTTATTTGTGCTCCCCGTTATTCAACTGAAATTTTATATTGGGTTAAAACTAATACTGGTAAAGTTTTTAAAGATGAATCTCTCAGTATTATTGGAGTAAACGCAAATGGAAAAACTTTAAGGTAAATATGGATAATTACAAGCGAACATTTTATGATAAATTAGTCTCAAGCTTAAATAAATTTTGGTTTGGGGTTACAGAGCCAATTAAAATTAAATACGCACGCTTAAAATTCGAGAGATATTATTCAGAAAAAAATAAAACCCCACTAGTTAGTATATGTATACCAACTTTCAATCGAGGATCTATTTTGATTGATCGGGCAGTAAAATCAGCGTTATCACAATCATATAAAAATATTGAATTAATTATTGTTGGAGATCACTGCACAGATAATACAGCTGAATTATTAGCGAAAATTAAAGATCCAAGATTAAGATTTTATAATTTACATAAAAGGCATAGGGGCTATAAGCAAAATATTGAAAACCATTGGCTTGTTGGGGGAGCTGAACCTGCCAATAAGGCTATGGATTTAGCGAATGGAAGATGGCTAGCACGTTTGGACGATGATGATACATGGTCAAGTGACCATATCGAGAAGCTTTTAAAATATGCTATTGATGGTGATTATGAGTTCGTTTCCGCCTTGTACGAGGAGGAACGGTTTGGAAAGAGAATTATAGTTGATGGCATAAATGCTTTAGATTCATACTATACTAGAAGTAGTAAAATCAATTCAAATAAAAGCCCTAAGATTGGTGGTGTTTCAACCTGGTTATGCAGATCATATTTAAAAGGAATGAAATATAATTTAAATTGCTGGCGTAAAGATTGGAATAGAGTTTGGGATGTTGATTTATCACAAAGAATTTATCATGCTGGAGTTAGAATGGGATTTCTTGATGAGGTTGTTGCGTATGTACTTCCAAGACCTGGAGAAGAATCAGTAGGACTTGAGGCATATAAACTAACAGAAAAAGAAAAATTAGAACATTATAAATTTTAAAAAAATGTCTTTGGAAAATTATGAAAACTAAAGTTTTAGTGACTGGTGGGGCTGGGTTTTTGGGCTCACATTTATGTGAAAGGTTATTAAATAATAATTATGATGTTTTATGTATAGATAATTATTCTACAGGTTCAAAAGAAAATATTACAGAGTTATTAAAAAATCCTTTTTTTGAAGCGAATAGGCATGAGATTACTGAACCCTTTTATGTTGAAGTAGATCAGATTTATAATATGGCTTGTCCTGCAAGTCCAATTCACTATCAAAAAGACCCTGCTCAAACAACAAAAACATGTGTTCATGGAGCAATTAATATGCTTGGACTTGCTAAACGGACTAATGCAAAAATTTTTCAAGCATCAACTTCTGAAGTTTATGGTGACCCAGAGATTCATCCACAAACAGAAGATTATTGGGGTCGAGTAAATCCAATTGGTATTAGAAGCTGTTATGACGAAGGAAAGCGATGTGCTGAGACCTTATTTTTTGATTATCACCGCCAGTATAATTTAGATATTAAAGTAGCAAGAATATTTAATACATATGGCCCAAAAATGAATCCTTTTGATGGAAGAGTTGTTAGTAATTTTATAGTTCAAGCGCTAACTGGGGAAGACCTAACTATTTATGGTAAAGGGGATCAAACTCGAAGCTTCTGTTATGTTGATGATCTTATTGATGGTATCACAAAGCTAATGAATTCTTCTTCTGATATTCATGGCCCTATTAATCTAGGAAATAATTCAGAATTCACAATGATTGAATTAGCTGAAAAAGTTTTAAATTTTACTAGCTCAAAATCTAAACTTGTATTTAAACCATTGCCATTAGATGACCCTCGTCAAAGGCAACCAGATTTAAGTAAGGCAAAAGTGAATCTTGATTGGCAGCCTTTAGTAAGTCTAGATGACGGTTTAAAAGAAACAATTAATTATTTTAAGAAAATAGTGAGGTAAAAGTTTTGACTTTAAAAAATAAAGTTATTGTTGTTACTGGTGGTGCTGGGTTACTAGGTAAAGTTTTTATAGAGCAAATATTAGCTCATGGTGGAATAGCTATTTTGGCTGATATTAAAATCTCATTGGCTAAAGACTTCGTCGATAAAATAAAAGCGGATTATCCAGATCACTTTCATGCTGTCAATATGGATATCACTGATAAAACATCAATCAATTCTCTAATCAATGATGTCTCAAAAAAATATGGTGGAATAGATTGCCTCATTAATAATGCTTACCCAAAAAATAAGAATTATGGAAAGCAAATTGAGGATGTAAGTTATGAAGATTTTTCTGAAAATATATCAGCCCATGTTGGCGGTTATTTTTTAACATCTCAACAGTTTGGAATTTTTTTTAAAAAGCATGATGGTGGAAATATTATAAATATTGGTTCTATATATGGAACCTTAGTACCACGTTTTGAATTGTATAAAAATACAGAAATGACAGTACCTGTTGAATACGCTGCAATTAAATCATCTATTATTCAGCTAACAAAATATTTCGCCAAATACTATAAAAAAGATAACATAAGAGTTAATTGCTTAAGCCCTGGAGGCATACTAGACAATCAACCTGAGTCATTTGTACATTCATATAATTCTTTTTGCTCCCAAAAAGGAATGCTAGACCCTCTTGATATTGCAAATACGCTTATTTTTTTATTATCTGATTTATCTAAATTCATAACTGGTCAAAATTTAATTGTTGATGATGGTTTTTCACTTTAATCTAATCCCTTACCAATGAAAAAAAGTGTCGATGTTGTCGTTATTGGCTGTGGCATTTTTGGGGCAGAAATTGCTTTAAAAGCTTCTAATATGGGTCTTTCAGTAAAGGTTTTTGAAGCTAATGATGATGTTCTTTTAGGTGCTTCAATGAATAATCAAAATCGTTTGCATTTAGGATTTCACTATCCTCGTGATATTGAGACTGGAATGCAGTCAATAAGAGGATTCGATTTATTTAAAAATAAATATAAGAAATGTATCCAGTCTGCTTTTTTAAATACTTATTTTATTGCAGATAATAATTCGTTAACAGGTATTGATGATTATTTAGTTTTTTGTAAAAAACTTGGCATTCCTTTTGAAAATATTATGAGTACTGATTTACCAATAAAGCTTGAAGGTGCAAGAAAAGGAATTTCATGCAAGGAAGTTGTATATGATTGTGAAATACTCCGTGACATAGTTAAAAAAAATATTAAAATAAATAATATTGATATCTCTTTGAATTCAACAATTAAAGAGATTTATAAAATTGATAATTTATTTACTTTAAAAAGTAGCTCTGAAGAGGAGATAGATGCGAAGGTAGTTATTAATGCAACATATGGGGCAAGTAGTTTCTTAACTGAGCAGCTTGGTTTGTCGGTGCCTGAAAGACAATATGAATATACGGCTGTTCCAATAATTGAATTAGATATTGATAGGATTGGAATAACAATTATGGACGGGCCATTTTTTACTATTTTACCTTTTGGAAAGACAAATAAATTCCTGCTGTATCATGTTAAATTATCAGTAATCGATTCAGAGATTAGTAATAAGTTAAATTTAAAATGGCTATCAAAAGAAAGTTCTCCTTTAAGAAAACTAGATAAAGATGAATATTTTGGGAGGATGATTAATGAATGCAAGAATTTTATACCTGCGTTAAAAAATTCCAAACTTATTGATTTTCTTGAAGGACCAAGAATGGTGCTATCAAAAAAAGATGATACTGATGCTAGACCATCATTAATAAGAAATCATGATAACTATTTTGAAGTATTTTCAGGAAAAATTGATCATAGTATTTGGGTTGCTGAGGAGATTGGTAAGAATTTGAAGGAAAAATTTAAAATTTAAAGTTTAAAAATTCTTTTAAAATTACAATATGAAAAATAGTTTAAAATTTTTAGTATGCCCTGTATGTAAGAGTAAACTCCAGCAATCAAATACCAAAGAATTAAAGTGTATAGAGTGCAGTAGGAAGTATGATATTAAAAGTCAGATACCTATTTTATTACCACCAAATTTAGAGGAATTTAAAGTTTTAGAAGCTGAGTATCATGATCATGAGGCTCATCACTATGGTGAAATAAATATGGTAAATTCTTTTCATGTTACCTATTACCATCAAAAATATTTGAAAATTATTAATGAGCTTAAGGATAAATCTGTTGTTCTAGAGGTGGGTTCTGGAGACGGAAATGATGCTAAATATATTACTAAACCTGGAATAACTATTATACAAAGTGATATATCTTTTCAAATGGTAAATCTTGCTAAAAATAATAAAAAATATAACCCTAATAATATTTATGTTGTATCAGATGCAGAAACAATTCCTTGTATAGATAATAGTTTAGATGTAATTATGATTGTTGGAGCATTACATCATTTACCTTCCCCAATTAATTTTTTTAAAGAAGCACAACGTGCCTTGAATTCAAATGGTATCTTAATTATTGGATTTGAACCCAACAGTTGGCCTTATTTCTATATTTATCCGTGTATTAGATTTATAAAGAAAATTTTAAGATTAGAGAAATATACTTCATCTAAGCATTCGGATGTTTCTATCGGAGATTCTGAAACGGAGGGCTTTACATATTCTAATTTTAAATCATTTCTTAAGGAATCTAATCTAGAATTAGAGCAAATTCAAAGAATATGGTTTTTGTTTGGCTTTATTCACACAATACTTTCCATCATTAATAGCAAACTTCCTAAAGATAAATCAATAGATTTACCTATTAGAGTTCAGAAAATAATTATATTTATTGATGAACTTATTTTATCTATACCAATTATTAGAAATTTTTGTTGGCATTGGACTCTTGTTGCTAAGAAAAAATAATATGAAATTTTATTTAGGATGAAATTTTGAAGATTAGTGTTTGTATGGCTTCTTATAATGGCTCAAAGTATATTAAGAATCAAATTACATCAATTCTTAGTCAGTTAGCTAAAAATGACCAGTTAGTTATCGTTGATGATTGCTCTTCAGATAATACTATAAACATTATTGAAAGCTTTAAAGATGCTAGAATTAAATTACTTAAAAATAAATATAATATTGGAGTTGTGGGTTCTTTTGAAAAGGCATTAAGAACTTCTAATGGTGATATTATTTGCTTAAGCGATCAAGATGATCAATGGTTAGAAAATAAGGTTTCTTTTATAAGAAATTTTTTTCTATCTAATAAAATTGACTTGTTAGTTCATGATGCAAAGATTAAGCAAGGCGAGAGCATAGTTACTAATTCTCTATTTGAGAAGATTGGAAGTTCAAGTGGTTTATTCAAGAATATATATAGCAATACATACACAGGTTGCTGTATGTCCTTCAGGCGGAGTATTTTAAAAAATATATTACCAATCCCAAATAAAAAAGGAATATTCCACGACGCGTGGATCGGTATTTTAACTAAGTTTTATAGATTTAGGGTTATTTTTATTGCAACTCCTTTAATTATTCACAATCGTCATAAAGCTAATGTATCTTCAATGAAACGAAGAAGTATTTATAAAATTATTCCTGACCGTATAAATTTAATTATAGCTCTAATTCGAAGAATAATTTATGGGAAATAGGAAGTCCATATGCTTTATAGCAACTGCTGAATTTGCAGTAAGTGCATTCTTAGTAAGCCATTTAAAAGAGTTATCTAAATATTACGATTTGACAGTTATTGTTAATCTTAAAAACCCTAAATTCTTAATTGATCAAAAATTAGATATTAAACTAATAAATATTAATTTCTCAAGAAAAATTAGTATTTTTTTAGATTGTCTTTCCTTTGTTCAGTTAACGTATTTATTCTTGATTAAACGATATGATGCTGTGCATTCAATCACACCCAAAGCAGGCTTACTAGCAATGACTGCTTCATTTTTAACATTTATTCCTATTAGGGTCCATTGTTTTACTGGGCAAGTTTGGGTGACTAAATCAGGACTATCTCGTTTATTATTAAAGTTAATTGATAAAGTAGTAGGTATTTTATCTACTCAAAATATTGTTGATAGCAAGTCTCAATATAAATTTCTTGTAAAAGAGAATGTTTTAAAAAAAGATAAGTCATTAGTTTTTGGTAGTGGCTCAGTATCTGGTATTGATTTATTAAAATTTAAACCAAATAAAAAAGTAAAAGTAAAATTACGTAATAAACTTAAAATACCATCAGCTTCCTTTGTTTTTATATTTCTTGGACGCTTAAATTCGGATAAGGGTATATACGACTTAATTCATTCATTTAAATCAGCAGATTTAAAATCTGCATATTTGCTTTTAATTGGTCCGGATGAGGAAAATATTTCAACTAAGTTTAAGAGTAATCATTCAAATATCATATTTTCTGGGGCAACCTCATCCCCCCAAGATTATTTAGCTGCATCTGATGTACTTTGTTTACCAAGCTACCGTGAAGGTTTTGGGAATGTTGTAATTGAGGCTGCAGCTAGCGGACTACCTTCAATTGTTTCCAACATATATGGCTTATCTGATGCAATTATTCGAAATAATACTGGCTTAGCCCATGAGCCAAAAGACTTGAAAGAAATAACCAGATTAATGATAGCTGTATTTAATGACAGAAAGTTAGTTGCTAATCTTGGTAAGGCAGCACAAAAAAGGGCAATAAGTGAGTTTGATTCAAAAATATTAGTTAAACACTGGAAAGATTTTTATCAACATAACTTAACTTAGTCAATTTCTAATCGATGCTTAATCCATTGTCTTCATTCCTCTGATAAAATGACACAAATGGATGCCAACATATTCTTCAGTTTTTTCTATTCTAAAGAATTTCTTTTAGCGTTTTTTACAACGCTCTCAGTTGCAACCTTATTCACTTGGTTTATCCTGAACTCCAAAAGATTCAATCAGTTTCTTGATATACCGAATCAGCGATCACTTCATGCTTCACCAATTCCTAGGCTAGGTGGTCTTGCTATTATAGCTTCGATTACTTTTTCAGTTTCCCTATATTCCCCAGAGTTACTGTACTTACTTCCATTTCTATTAGTTTTAAGTACTTTATCTTTTTTGGATGACCTCATAACTATTAAGCCACTTATTCGTTTAGCTGTTCATTTTTTAACTGCCCTTACATTTCTTTTTACTTTCGACCTACTGAGCAACTATCTATTTTTTATTATTTTATTATTTTTTCTTGTTTGGGTAATAAATTTATATAACTTCATGGATGGATCAGATGGCTTAGCAGCAGGTATGTCAGTTATTGGTTTTAGTTGTTATGCAGTTTTATCCATTATTTTAGGTGACCTAAATTTTGCAATTTTGAATATTATTATAATTGCTGCATGTACTGGCTTTTTATTTTTTAATTTCCCTCCTGCTAAAATATTTATGGGCGATACCGGATCTATTTCATTAGGTTTTTTATGTGGAGCTTTGGGTGTAATTGGCTGGTATAAACTATTATGGCCAGCATGGTTTCCATTAATTGTTTTTTCTCCATTTATAATCGATTCAAGCATTACCTTGTTAAAAAGATTTATTAAAAAAGAGTCTTTAACAGAGGCTCATAGAAGTCATTATTATCAAAGAGCTATACTCATAGGCTATTCTCACAAACAAGTAGTATTATTTTCGTATGCAATAATGATTTGTGTAGGTATTCTTGGAGTCTTCGCCGCAATATTTAATACTCAGGAAATTACCTTTTTCATCTTTATTTTAATATTTTTATCCTTTGGCTTAATATTCAGATTTGTAGATATAATGTGGTCTAGGCATCTACTTAATAACATAAAAAATGATTAATAAAATTCAACATCTAATAGTAAAAAACAGGAATTTAATTGTTTTTATTCATGATTTAATTGTAATTGCTTTAGCTTGGATTGCTGCTTATATTATTAGATTTAATTTTGAAATTCCTGATGCTCAATATATCTCAATGATGAGCAACTTAAGTACAGCTTTAATTGTTCAAGTAATAATATTTCTAGGCTTTAGAATTCATAGAGCTTCATGGAGACATTCAAGTATTATTGATATAAGAACAATAGCTTTAGCCATATTCTGCTCATCTTTACTCCTCGCCATATATTTTACATTTTTTTACACTCAGCAACCTGTAATACCTCGCTCAATTATTATTTTAAATCCTCTACTCTTAATATTATTTTTGTTTGGAAGTCGGATTATATATAGGTGGCTAAGGGAATATAAAGAATATGGTGTTACATCAATTAAGCCAAAAAATGCTATTATTTTGGGCACTAGTAAAGAAGGTGTACTTTTAGTCAAAACTCTTGCAAGAAATCCAAATTGGCATCTCCTAGGTCTATTAGGTAGTGATATTTCACTAAAGGGTAGGGAAATATCTGGGGTAAAAATTTTGGGTGATATTAAATTACTCCCTAAGCTATATAAAAAATTAAAGATTGAAACTGCCATAATAGCTATGCCATCCTCTGATTTCGAAGAGAGAAAAATTGCTTTAAATATAATTAAAGACCTAGATCTTGAATTATTAACTATCCCGAATTTCGAGGATTTAAGTAGTGGTCGATTAAGTGTGTCACAAATCAGACAGGTTGATGTTGAAGATTTGCTTGGGAGAGATGCAGTTAATTTAGATAATTCTGGCTTAAAAAAATTAATTCAAAATGATATTGTCATGATTTCTGGGGCGGGAGGATCAATTGGATCAGAACTTACGCGTCAAGTATTAAAATTTAAACCAAAGACTGTTTTCTGCGTGGATATTTCAGAGGCTGCCTTGTATCAACTTGAACAGTCAATTTATAGTCAGTCTAAAACTAAAATTTTCTTTGTTGTGGCAGATATAAAAAATGAGAAGCGGATTACAGATTTGTTTCATAGGCATATACCTAGTTTGGTTTTTCATGCAGCAGCCTATAAACATGTTCCCCTTATGGAAACTGAAAATGTATCAGAAGTATTGATAAATAATGCAAAAGGTACTTTTATAATTGCCAATATATGTAAAAAATTTAATGTTAAAAAGTTTGTTTTAGTCTCAACAGATAAGGCGATTAATCCAACAAATGTAATGGGTGCAAGTAAACGCTTAGCAGAGATTTTATGTCAAAATCTTCAGTCTAAAACTGGCACTGAGTTTATTACAGTTCGGTTTGGGAATGTTCTTGGTAGTAGTGGGAGTGTAATACCATTATTTAAAAAACAAATTGAAATGGGTGGTCCAGTTACTGTCACCCATCGTGATATAACTAGGTATTTTATGTCTATTTCAGAAGCGTCTCAACTTGTATTGCAAGCAGGTATGATGGGGTTAGGTGCTGAGATATTTGTGCTTGAGATGGGTAAGCCAATTAAGATATTAGATTTAGCTAAAGATATGATTGGCCTATCAGGACTTCATAAAGATGAAATTAAAATAAAATTCACAGGATTACGTCCTGGAGAAAAACTTTTTGAAGAGTTATTAGCTGACCACGAGTTAACCAAACCAACAATACATAAAAAAATAAGAATAGCTGCTACATCAAATTTAGAGAAAAATTTTTCAAATAAAGCTATTATTGAATGGATTAATCAGACATCTAGTATAGATGAAGTGAAAATCAAAAAAGAATTAAAACAGTGGGTTAGAGACTACAAAATTTCTAAGTAATTTTTATAATTATTTTACAAGTTACAATAAAAATAATAAATTTTTAGTTGATTTTTTTTATGTTCACTTTATTTACAGAGATTTTTGTTGGTTTCTGCATAAGCTCAAAAAATAGAATAGCTCTTTCATCTGCATCTTCACATTCAAATATTGCTTTAATTCCCTTATAGGGACCCGATTGAATTTCAACTTGCTCACCTTGTTTAAAATAGTTTTTTATTTTTTTAGATCTATTTCTCTCTTCTTTTTTTAATTCCATAATAATCTCAGAACTTATTTTAATAGGATTTTCTCCTATCTTGAGAAGTTGATGAACACCTAAAGTCGACCTAATTAACCCAATATTTTTCTGGATTGACTCATTATTCACTTCAATGAAAAGATATCTTGAAAATAGGGGGGATGGAATAATTTTAATTTTATTTTGATTAATTATTTCTTTTGAATACATTGGCATATAGCAAGTAAACTCTTGGTTAATTAAATTTGCCAATGCTTTTTTTTCTTCGTTCGGCTTAGTGTGAATTACAAACCAACTCATAATATTTAATTAATATTTGTTAATTCATTAAAATTATTGATTGAACTATGAGCATCAATATTAATCCACTTTTGTTTTTGCCCATAACCATAATTAACCTTAATAAATTTAAGTTTATTGTGTGTTGCAGCAGCACCATCATTCTCTGTATCTCCAACAAAATATGCATCTGAAAACTGAGGATTATTTTTAATATAAAACATAACTAATTCATTTTTATTTCTTATGTTCTCTTTTTTTTCGTTAGTACAACCAACCCAATGAAAGTAATTATTCCAGCCATAATGATTAATAAGTTTTAAAGTTGGTTCTTGTCTTTTATTTGTCGCAATTGCTAATTTATCTCCTCGTTGAGTTAATATTTTTAACGTATTTGATACTCCTAAATATGGCCTTGTTTCTAGTAATAAATTATCGTCATATTCTTTTTTAAATAGCATTATAAATTCATCATATTTATTTGATTTTTCTGGGCCTAATATTAATTTTGTTGTTTCTTGTAATGTTGGCCCTATTAATATTTTTTTTGCAATCTCTAACCTTAAAGGAGCAATTGATTGAGTTACTTTTTCATAACATTTTTTTATTGGCTTTTTAGAATCAACTAATGTGCCATCAAAATCAAATATCCAGTATTTTGGCATTTATAGAGTTACCCATTTATTAGTCAAAATACTCTTCTGAATGCCTTCAAGTGTTTTTGAATTCCATAATGCATCTTCATTAGTTAATTTTAAATTTTTATCTTGAGCTATTGCTGAATTAAAATGATCTACTTCCAAATCAAAGTGATTAGCTGTTGGAACTGTTTCTTCTTTTAGGCCTGATTTTTCAGTTGAGAAAATTATCTTAGCGGGTAAATTATCTGGCTGCCATACTAATGGACATTTTAATCTACCAGTTTGACCAAATACCTCGAATTCTGATCTTCTAACACATTCAAAACTAATATCAAATGTTGCTTTTTTATTCGAACCAAAATCAATCATTCCTGTAGTTGATATATCTGCTCCATGTTCATTCATTTTAGATTGCCCATATACACGTATAGGGTTCTCCTTAAAGCAATGTCTAATGGTATGTATAGCATATGGACCTATATCCCAAAGAGCACCACCTCCATCATTTATTGCTCGATTTATTCGATAATACCTAGCAGGTTGAATTGGAAAGGAGAACATTGAGTGGGCATAATTTATCTCTCCTAGAATTTCAGAATTAATAATATTTTGAATTCGATCAAATTGTGGGTGAAAAACATACATAAATCCTTCCATAATCTTTACATTGTTTTCTTTTGCCTCATTTATAATAAGCTGAACTTCTTTGGATTTAATTGCCATTGGCTTTTCGATAAGTACATGTTTTTTATTTCTAATGGCCTTTAGTGTTGTTTCTGTGTGTTCTTCATTTGATAAAGGAATATATACTACATTTATTTCTTTATCATTTAGAATAGATTCAAAGCCTGTGTAAGACTTTATATTATTGACATGTTCTGGAGCATATTTTTTAATACATTCTTCTGCTGAATTTTGACGACGACTTGCAATAGCTACTAACTTTCCTTGTTTGCTTTTATTAATTGCTGGAATAAGTTTTTCAGTAATCCTTGCCGCACCCAAGATTGCCCAATTAATTTTTTTCATATCTCTTTTATTTTTTTGTCAATTTTTTTATTATAATCTATCAGATTATATGACGGTAATGAAGAATTAACGAGATATAAATTCATGGAAATCGTAAAGTACTTTTAAGTTCGAGGATCTTCAATTTTTTTTAATTATTTTACCTATATGTTCATCACCTCTGACTTTTGCAAGTTTAATTTGTTTTTGCCTTTCTTTTAAATTTTTCTTTTTTTCTTTAGAAATTTTATTAATACAATAGCTACATGAAATACCTTCAACATATTTGTCAGATTGAACTTCTTCTGGTGATAGTGGATGACGGCAAGCAAAGCATTGATTATATTTGCCTTCTTTTAATTCATTTGTCACTGCGACTCTTTGGTCAAAAACAAAACACTCGCCTTTCCATAAACTTTCTTTTTCTGGAATAGTTTCAAGGTACTTTAAGATACCACCTTGTAAGTGATAAACTTCTTCAAATCCTTCTTCTAACATAAATGCGCTAGCTTTTTCACATCGAATACCACCTGTACAAAACATCGCAACTTTTTTCTTCTTTTTTGAATTAAGATTATTCTTTACATATGCTGGAAATTCTCTAAAAGATGTTGTACATGGATTTATAGCATTTTTAAAAGTCCCTATAGCTACTTCATATTGATTTCTGGTATCAAGAAGAATAATATCTGGATCGTCGATTAAGGTATTCCATTCTTTAGGGTTTATGTAAGTTCCTACTTTTTTATTGGGGCTAACTTCGGGAATTCCAAGTGCTACTATTTCTTTTTTTAGTCTTACCTTCATTCTGTAAAAAGGATTTTTATTTGACCATGAATTTTTATATTTTAAGTTTTTAAATACCTCAGAGAATATTTGATCATATTTAATAAAATCTTGAAAAGCTAAAATATCTTTTTCTTCTCCAGAGATTGTTCCATTAATGCCTTCATTGGCAATCAATATAGTTCCTTTAATTGATGTTCTATCGCAATAATTTTGAATAATACTTTGTATACTCTTAATGTTCTTAAGGGTAATAAAATGATAAAACGCTGTGGTGAGAAAAGAGTTCATAATTAATAACAATGAAGTAAATTTTAATATTGTATTCTATGTACCAATAAAAGGAGAACCATTAACGCTGCAAGCCATTTATTTTGTTGGTAAAAAATGTTATTTTAACGCTCTTTAAGAGATGTAAATTAAATATTGGAGAATGTGTATGACTATTGAAAAAACTTTATCAATTATTAAGCCAGATGCGGTTAAGAAGAATGTTATCGGTGAAATATATAATCGCTTTGAAAATGCAGGGTTAAAAATTGTTCAAGCTCAAATGATATCTCTAACTCAAGAAGAGGCAGAGGGTTTCTACGAGATTCATAAAGACAGACCTTTCTTTAATGACCTGGTTAGTTTTATGATTTCTGGTCCAGTAATGATTCAAGTTCTTGAAGGAGAAAATGCAGTCACACTAAATCGTAAATTAATGGGTGCGACTAACCCAAAAGAGGCTGAGCCAGGCTCAATTCGAGCAGATTTTGCAGACAGTATTGATGCTAACGCTGTTCATGGCTCTGATTCATCTGAAAATGCGATTATTGAGATCGATTATTTTTTTGGTTAAAATAATCTTTGGATAATTTACTTGATTTTAATAGGGAACAGCTAACTAAATATATCGAGCAATTTGGTCATAAACCTTATCGTGCCAAACAACTTTTACGATGGATATATTTTTATAATGAAGATAATTTTGGGGCAATGACAGATGTTGCAAAAGCATTCCAGAATACACTCAAAGAAAAAGCTAATATTAAAATACCTGAGATAAATTTTGATGAGTTATCTTTAGATGGAACAAGAAAATGGTTACTTAATGTTGGAGCCAGTAATGGAATTGAAACCGTTTTTATTCCTGAAGAAGATCGAGGGACTCTTTGTATTTCTTCTCAAGTAGGCTGCGCTTTAGAGTGTACTTTTTGTTCTACAGGAAGGCAAGGTTTCAATAGAAATCTGACTTCAGGAGAGATTATTAGCCAATTATGGCTTGCTAATAAGTTACTCAGAAAACAAAAAAATTATGCTCATTTAAGTCTTCAAAAACGTATCATCTCAAATGTAGTCTTTATGGGAATGGGAGAACCTTTAACTAATTATAATAATGTAGTTCATTCTCTTGAAATGATGCTTGACGATCAAGTTTATGGCCTTAGTCGAAGGAAGGTGACTCTTTCAACAAGTGGGCTCATACCAGCAATGGATAAGCTTAGAATTGATTGTCCTGTCGCTTTGGCGGTGTCCCTCCATGCTCCAAATAACACTCTACGTGATGAGATAGTTCCAATAAATAAAAAATATCCCATAGAAGAATTAATGTCTGCATGCGCACGTTATATTGAATATGCCCCTAGAGATTTTGTTACCTTTGAATATGTAATGCTTAAGGGGGTAAATGATTCTAAAGATCAAGCAAAAGAATTAATTAATTTAGTAAAAGATGTGCCTTGTAAATTTAATCTTATTCCTTTTAATTCTTTTTCAAATAGTGGGTATGAATGTTCTGATAGAAATACAATGATTAGGTTTAAAGAGGTTTTGGTTGATAAGGGTATTATAACTACTATAAGGAAAACTAGAGGTGATGATATCGATGCTGCTTGTGGGCAATTAGCTGGCCAAGTTCAAGATAAAACTAAAAGAAGTAAAAAAATATCTTTTGTAAGTAATATTTAAAATGAAAATAAATAAAAATAGATTACAAGTTCTTGTTGGAGGAGTAGCTATTGGAGGAGGAGCTCCAACTGTTGTTCAATCAATGACAAATACTGACACAGCGAATCGTAAGTCTACTGTAAATCAAGTACATGAACTATGGAAAGCAGGTTCAGAGCTGGTTAGGATTACAGTAAATAATGAAGAAGCTGCTAAAGAAGTCTATGGTATCAAACAAGATCTTTTAGCAAGAGGTTGTAATGTGCCCTTAATAGGAGATTTTCATTATAACGGCCACAAGCTTTTGCAAAAGTTCTCAGAGTGCGCAGTTGCACTTGATAAATATAGGATTAACCCTGGCAATGTCGGAAAAGGTGCTAAAAGAGATGATCAGTTTGCCACAATGATTAAAATTGCAATTGATTATGATAAGCCTATAAGAATTGGTGTGAATTGGGGAAGCTTAGACCCAGAGTTACTTAAGAAGCTTATGGATAATAATGCTTCTCTAAATCAACCTCTTTCAGCAAAGTCGGTCATGAAAGAAGCACTTATTCGCTCAGTTATAGATAGCGCTAATCAAGCTAAGAAACTGGGACTATCCGAAAATAAGATAATTGTTTCTTGTAAGGTAAGTGATGTACAAGATTTAATTGAGGTTTATACAAATTTATCAAAGAGATGTAATTATCCATTACACCTTGGGCTAACTGAGGCGGGAATAGGGTCAAAAGGAATTGTGGCTTCGGCGGCATCAATGGGACATCTGTTGCAAAATAAAATTGGAGATACTATTCGTATATCACTAACTCCAGAACCCAATGAATCAAGAGCAAAAGAAGTAATTATTGCTCAAGAATTACTGCAAACAATGGGTATTCGAGCTTTTTCACCAGTTGTAATTGCTTGTCCTGGCTGCGGAAGAACTACTTCAACTTTTTTTCAGAAATTAGCTGGCGACATTCAGATATATCTGAGGGAAAGCATGCCTCAATGGAAAAAAAAATATCAAGGTGTAGAAGAAATGACTGTTGCTGTAATGGGTTGTGTTGTAAATGGTCCGGGGGAGTCAAAAATGGCAAATTTAGGAATAAGTTTACCTGGAACAGGTGAAGTACCTGTGGCACCAGTTTTTGTTGATGGAAAAAAAACAGTTACTTTAAAAGGTGCTAATATCGGAATTGATTTTATAGATATAATTAATGATTACGTTGAAAAAAATTATCAGATAAATGAGAAATATTAAAAAAAATGGCTAAAAAATTTCAAACATTGAAGGGTTTTTATGATGTCTTACCCGAAAGACAAAGTTTATGGCGCCATTTCGAGGAAAAAATATTATATATTTTGGACCAATACCATTATCAAGAGATTGGTCTTCCTCTAGTAGAGCCAACTGGATTATTTGTTGAAAGTGTTGGATCTAATACTGATATTGTAGAAAAAGAAATGTATAGCTGGGAAGATCATTTAAATAGAGATAAATTAACTTTAAGACCTGAAGGAACTGCGGGTTGTGTTAGAGCAGTAATTGAGAATAGCCTCACTTATAATGGACCTGTTAAATTATTTTATCGTGGTTCTATGTTTAGGCATGAGAATGTCCAAAAAGGAAGGCAAAGACAATTCCATCAGGTAGGGGTTGAAGCATTCGGCCTAGAAAATCCTGAAGCTGATGCAGAACAAATTTTATTATTAGCAAGGCTATGGAACCTATTAGGTCTTAAGAGTATAACTTTAGAGTTAAACTCAATTGGTGACCCAAATGACAGAATTATTTATAGAAAAAAGCTAATTGCATATTTTGAAGATAACAAAAAAGTATTGGATGATGATGCTCTAAGACGACTTTATGATAACCCTTTAAGAATATTGGATAGTAAGAATAAACAAATGCAAACTATGCTAAATTCTGCACCTAAACTTCTAGATTTTATATCAAAAGAAGCAAAACAACATTTTGATAGTCTTTGCAACATCCTTGAAGAACATAACCTAGAATTTAAAATAAATACGAGGCTTGTTAGAGGTCTAGATTATTATAATCGTACAGTTTTTGAATGGGTCTCAAAGGATTTAGGGAGTCAAGGTACTATTGCGGGTGGTGGTCGATATGATTATTTAGTCGAAAGAATAGGGGGCAATCCAACTTTTGCCTGTGGTTTTGCAATTGGGATTGAAAGAATAATCCTATTACTTGAGGACTTAAAAATAGAGAATAATGATGTAATACCAGATGCATATATCGTAAATCAAGGTAAGGGGGCTAAACCTTTTGCATTTTCTGTTGCTGAAAATTTAAGAAATGAAGGACTAAAAGTTAGTTTAAATATAGAAGGATCTAGCTTTAAATCTCAAATGAAAAAAGCTGATAAAAGTGGTGCAAAAGTTGCTTTAATAATTGGAGATCAGGAAGCTGAAAATAAAATAATTCAAGTAAAACTTATTCGTAATGATGGAATCCAAGAAACTGTGGATGAAAAAAAACTTTCCTTATTTATTAAAGATAAAATAAATTATGAAAAATAATATATTAGAAATCAATAAGTTAAATGTTTTTTCTAATAATAATTCTAGATTAATACTAGTAAAAAATATTTCTTTAAGTTTACAAAAAGGTAAAACTACTTGCATTGTTGGTGAGTCTGGAAGCGGAAAGAGTTTAACTGCTTTATCAGTTATGCAACTCCTTTCATCTCAATTAAATATGTCTGGTGATATAGTTTTTGAAGGTGTTAATTTGTTAAATTTAAACAAGGAGGAAGTAAGAAGAATTAGGGGAAAAGATATTGCAATGATTTTTCAAGAACCTATGACTTCTCTTAATCCCGTTCTCACAATCGGCTATCAAATATCTGAAGCAATTGAAGTTCACGAAAAATTAATAAAAGTTGAATTAAACAATCGCGTTAAAGAGTTGCTTAAAATTGTTGGGATACCAATAGATCGAATAAATAGTTATCCAGATGAACTTTCAGGCGGTCAGAGACAAAGGGTAATGATTGCTATGGCAATCTCATGCTCACCTAAATTATTAATAGCTGATGAGCCAACTACTGCATTAGATGTAACTGTTCAAGCTCAAATTTTAAATCTTTTAAATAGTCTTAAGATAAAATATCAAATGACCATGCTATTTATTACTCATGATTTTGGCGTAGTTAATGATATTGCTGACAACGTAGCTGTAATGTATCAAGGCGAAATTGTTGAACAAGGAGGCGTTTCAAGTATTTTAAAAGAACCAAAACACCCTTATACAAAAGCATTACTTGATTGCGTTCCTGACTCCAATGGTAAAAAAGACTTAAAACCAATAGATTACTTTGCTTTAAAAAAGGCAATGGGTTGATTTAGATGGAAATTTTATTAAAAGCGAAAAATCTTTCAAAAGAATACGTTAAAACAACTGGTTTTTTTTCTAGAACTCGTGTTTCAATCAAAGCGTTAGACAATATGACTATTAATATTAAAAAAGGTATAACACTTGCTGTAGTTGGTGAGTCTGGAAGTGGGAAATCAACACTTGCAAAGAGCCTTATTCGGCTTGTTGAGCTAGATAGAGGAACCATCACGTTTAAAGATAAAAATTTACGAAAAATTAATGGTGAAGACCTAAAGCAAACTAGAAAAAATATACAAATGGTTTTTCAAGATCCTTACGCTTCATTAAATCCAAGAATGAAAATATTAAACATTATGGAAGAGCCCTTAAAGATTCATGATTTAGGAAGTTCTGAAACTCAATATTCTAAAATATTAAGCATGATTAAAAAAGTAGGATTAGATGAGCAGGATCTTTCAAAGTACCCTCATCAATTTTCAGGAGGACAGAGACAAAGAATAGGAATTGCAAGGGCACTTATTCTAGAACCTGAACTTGTTATTTGTGATGAACCCGTATCAGCACTTGATGTTTCAGTTCAAGCACAAATTATTCAACTTCTTAAGTCATTACAAAAAGAATTTGGTTTAACCTATCTTTTCATTACGCATGATTTAAGAATTGTCAGACATATTGCTAATGAAGTTATTGTAATGAAAGATGGAAAACTTATGGAGCAAGGAAAAACTGATATAATTTTCCGCAATCCAAAAACTAAATACACGAAAGAATTATTGGCATCAATCCCAGGAAATCTATCAAAAAGGAAATAAAATGGCTTTAGATACTGAAGAAGAGCAAGTTGAAAAAATACAAAATATTTGGAAATCTTATAAATACTTAATTATTACTATCATCGTAATTTTATTTGGAATTTATTTTGCATATGGTTATTATTCAGATCAAAAAATTCAAAAATCTGAGCAAGCTTCTCAGTTATATCAAGAGATATTGATTAAAAGAATTGAAGATATAGATTTAATCAAAGATAAGGTTGATCTGTTAAAAAAATCATATAAAGATACACCTTATGCCTCAAGGTCTTCGATTTTCTTATCGAAATTATATTCTCAGAATAGTAACAATGAAGAAGCTATTAAACAGTTAATTTGGGCAACTCAAAATGCTGTTGAAGAATCTATTGAATCGATGGCATATTACCATTTAGCCAATTTATATTTAGTGAATAATAAATTAGATCAAGCAATGGAATCTGCAAAAAGAATAAACACAATTGGTTTCCAGACATTAGCAAAAGATATTATTGGTGATATTCATTTAAAACAGAATAACAAAGAAGAAGCAAAGAAATTTTACCTTGAGAGCTTAAAGTCATATAAAGGGCAGGGTGATTTGCGCAAAATATTACAAAATAAAATAGATTCTATCGGTAAATGAAATTTGTTTTTTTTATTGTCTTTCTTTTAAATGGATGTTTCTTTGGGCCTGTTCGAGAGCTCCATGACCAAATTGAAGAAACTTATTTTGGTAATGAATTTACAGATCCTCCCACTCCTTTGCAAGATCTTAAAAGAAATATTTCTATTGAGCTTGAAGTCATGTGGAAAAAAAATATCGGTGAACATAACGGTGAAAATTTTCATATATTTAATATCGATGATTTTTTATTTACGGCAACATCTGATGGAATAATAGAAAAATTAAATAGAGAAACTGGTGAAACTTTATGGCAAAAAAATGTTGAAACTTATATAACTAGCGGTGTTTCTGGGGACGATGAAAATATATATTTTTCGACTTCAGATGGGTTTTTGTGGTGCATGAACCATGAGGGGGAATTAATTTGGAAAACTTTGTTAGATGGAATAATTAATTCATTACCAATTATTTATGATTCTAAAATTGTTGTAAAAATTAACAGTTATAAAATTATTCAACTTAACACCAAGAATGGCTCTGTCGTATGGAAATATCAAGCAGCAATTCCTCCCTTAACTTACAAATCTGAAGGAAAACTAGTTTATTCAGATAATGTTGTATACCTTGGTTTACCTGGCGGTAAATTAATTGCTATTGATAGTCCTACTGGTGGGTTGGTTTGGGAATCAAACATTTCTCGAGCAAAAGGGGCCACTGATATTGAAAGAGCAAATGATATAACTAGCCATCCAATTATTGATGGACCTGTCATCTACGGGGTCTCAACAAATGGAGATATTTCGTCATTAAACAGAAGAAATGGTAAAACTATTTGGACTAAGCCATTATCAAGCTTTTATGGCATGGCTTTTGATGGTTTAAGTTTATTTGTTACGCATGATACTGGTTCTATTTATTCAGTAAATAAAGACGATGGAGAAGTTAAATGGCGTCAATCTGCATTAAAATATAGAAAGGTTAGAACGGGTACATTAATAAAAGATTATATTGTTTTTGGGGATTATGATGGTTATATTCATTTTTTAAGTATTAATGATGGATCTATTTATGAAAGAATAAAGTTAGACGATTCACAGATACTTAATAATATAATTCAAATCGATGACTCTTTACTTTTATTAATGACCGCAGTTGGAGATATTATTTGTATGAAAGTAGGTGCCGAAAAAGTTAATGATCTTCCTGATATAAATGATGAAGATGAAAAAAATAGTAACTTAAAAAAACATCGAGTATTTGATAAAGAGGACCAAACAGATACTGTTAATGAAAATGAAAAAAATAGTAACTTAAAAAAACATCGAGTATTTGATAAAGAGAAAGATAAAGGCAAGGATAAGAAAGGTATTTTAGATTGGCTTTTTTAAGCTTGGAGTTAGTTAAGATATGAAAACTATAGCTATTGTTGGACGACCAAATGTTGGTAAATCAAGTTTGTATAATCGTTTAACTAAAACTCGTGATGCGATAGTAGCTGATATGCCTGGTTTAACTAGGGATAGGCACTATGGCAAGATCTCTATTGGAAATCATGAATACATTTTAGTAGATACTGGAGGTTTTGAACCAGATAAGAAAGCTGGCATCCAGAAAGAGATGGCCTTACAAACTAAATTAGCTATTGATGAAAGTGATGTTATTTTATTTATTGTTGACGCAAGATCAGGACTTCACTCTATAGATCAACATATTGCAGAGATAATAAGAAAAAATAATAATCAGAAAATGTTATTAGTGAATAAAGCAGAAGGTATGTTAGATGATAATGCTTTTTCAGAATTTTATAAGCTTGGTTTCAAAAATATTCATAAAATTTCATCAGCACATGGCGATGGTATTTCTGGGCTTAGAGATTTCTTAGCAGACCAAGGGGGTGGGGAAAATACTCTTGAGGAAGAAGATGATAATTTCCCAAAAATTTCTATCGTAGGACGCCCAAATGTTGGTAAATCAACTTTAATTAATTCGTTATTAGGTGAAGATCGATTTATTGCTTTTGATAAACCAGGCACAACAAGGGATGCAGTTTCAGTTGATTTTATCTGGGGTAAGGAAAAATTTATCTTAACAGATACAGCTGGCATAAGAAAAAAAGGTAAGGTATTTGAATCTGTTGAAAAGTTTTCAGTGATTAAGACCCTAAATGCAATAGAGTTTGCAAATGTGGCAATGCTAGTTATTGATGCAAAAGATGGTATTTCAGCTCAAGATATGCATATTCTTGGTTTTATTTTAGAGAGTGGTAAATCATTAGTTATTGCTTTAAATAAGTGGGATTCTGTTTCAGAATATGAACGTGAAAAATTAAAAAGTGATATCGATAAAAAATTACCATTTGTTAGATTTGCTGAAAAAGTTTTTATTTCAGCTTTAAACCAAGATGGTTTTCCTTTATTAATGAAATCAGTCATAAAAGCCTACAAAGCAGCTCAAACTAAATTTACAACACCTCAATTAAATTCAGTTTTATCCAATGCCTTGCTAAGTCATGCACCAAGTATAGTTAGAGGAATTCGACCTAAATTAAAATACGCACATCAAGGAGGAATGAATCCACCAACTATTATTATTCATGGCAATCATTTAGAGGGGGTAAAGCAGGACTATATTAGGTTTTTGGAGTCATATTATCGTAAAGCTTTTAATTTAACAGGTACACCTTTAAGAATTCAGCTTAAGAATTCAGTCAATCCTTTTGAAGAGAAAATTAAATCTGGCAATAAAAAAACCGGCCTTGTCTCTAGAAGAAGAGTAGAAACAGCCTTTCGTGAAAAAATGAAAAGAAAAAATCAATTCAACTAAGGATTAATTAGGCTATCCCAAAATTTCCACCACTCTCTCTTTCTATTGATAATTTTTTGTGCATTAAATTTAGTATTAGGATAATTTTTTTCTAACACTCTTTCTGTATCTATTCTTAAATCTTCAATACCTAAATGCTCGTAACAGCTTACCATAAGAACTAATGCCTCTTCTTGATGAATAGATTGATTATAATTTTCGATAACAAACTTCGCCCTATTTAGTGCTGCAACGTAAGCAGCTCTTCTCATATAAAAGCGAGCAACATGTAATTCATATTCCGAAATTTTGTTCATCAAGTATGTCATACGGTTAACTGAATCTTCATAGTATTTGCTTTTAGGAAATTTTCTAGTTAATTCCTTAAATGCATTAAAACTCTGACTTAATTGTTGAATATCCCTATCACTAATATCTTGCATAACTATTTTTTTAAAAAACCCTTTATCTTTAAATAAAATTATTCCTCTGAAATAATAAGCATAGTCCATAGTTGGGTGATTTGGATGTGCACGAATAAATTTATTAATCATTGCAGTAGCTTCAGCAGTTTTATAGAATTCTTTATATGCATAAGCTAAGTTAAGCTTAAATTGAGGTGCTAACTTTGAATTTGGGAACCTTTGTTCACCTTTTTCAAGATAGCTTATTGCTTTTGGCCAATCTTTACTGCTTGCATAGAAGTCTGCTTCATTAATAATCCATTGTTCAGACCGTCCCTCTGTTTCATCTAGTTCGGTTGGATCACCAAAAATAAAACACCCACTAAGCATTACTGATAAGATTAAGGAAAATATTAATTTCATATATGCTTAAGATATTTAATAACGCGTAAATTATACATTATGGTAGCAAACAAAAAACAAATTATAGTTCCTAATTCTTATGTTGGGCAAAGAGCAGACTCAGTTATACATGAACTAATACCTGAATATTCTAGAGCTAGAATTCAATCTTGGATTAAAAAAGGCTTTATCAAAATTGATTTACAAAATTTTATTCCAAAAAGAAAAATAATTGGTGGAGAGATAGTAGATATTGATATTCAGCCTGAAGAACAGGCTAACCAATTTGAATCCGAGGATATACCTTTAAATATTGTTTACGATGATAAAGATATTATTGTGATCAATAAACCAACTAATTTAGTTGTTCATCCAGCTGCAGGAAACTGGTCAGGAACTCTTTTAAACGCGATTCTATATCATTATCCAAAGAACTCTGAATTACCAAGGGCAGGTATTGTTCATAGATTAGATAAAAATACAACAGGATTAATGGTTATTGCAAAAAATGAAATAGCCCAATTTAATTTAATAAACCAACTGCAAACTAAAAGTGTTTATAGAGAATATAGAGCAATAGTTTGGGGTCAGGTTATGGTTAATAGTGGGGAAATTAATAAACCAATTGGAAGACATCCACATAATAGGACAAAGATGGCTGTCAATAGTTTGAATGGAAAAGATGCTATTACACACTATCAAGTTTTGGAAAGATTTGGTATTCATACTTATTTAAAATGTATTCTAAAGACTGGAAGAACCCACCAAATTAGAGTTCATATGCAAGATAATAAATCTCCTATTGTCGGAGACCCTACATACGGATTAAAAAAAATTATTCCTACTAAATCTATGACGGAGAATTTTAAAAATAAAACTCTTAAATTTGAACGACAAGCCCTTCATGCAAAAATATTAGGACTCATTCATCCAATAACTAAAAAACCTCTTAAATGGGAGGTAGATTTACCCAATGATATGAAAAATTTACTAGAATTAATAAGGGAAGAATCTGAGCAAGGATTATTTGAAGAGGGTTTTAAAATAAGTAAAGACTTTTATGTGAGTGGAGATAAGATTCATGACTATAATGATGGCTTAGAGTTTGATGAGTAATGAAAATTTTATAATACCTAAATGGCCAGCACCAAAGAATATAAAGGCTATTCAAACTACAAGAAATGGAGGTGCTAGTTTAGGTAAGTTTTCTTCATTTAATTTAAGCAGTAACGTTGGAGATAATGAGCAACATGTCAATGTCAATTATAAGAAGTTACTAAATTTTATTCCATCAAATCCATTTTGGTTAAACCAGATACATTCTAATAAATCTGAAGAAATTCCATCAATAGCCGATTTAAATTGTGATGCTAGTTATACGTATAATAAAAAAACTGTATGTGCGATAAGAACTGCTGATTGCTTACCAATTTTTTTTAACAAATTTAGAAGGTAGCTTTGTTGGTTTAATTCATGCTGGTTGGAAAGGATTATTAAATGGTGTAATTGAGAAAACTATTTATAAGATTAATTCGTCATCAGAAATTATTATTTGGCTTGGGCCATGCATTAGTCAACGATCATTCGAAGTTGGAAGTAATATTTATGATTCATTCATTATGAATGATAGCAATACTAAAACTGCTTTTAAATTAGAAAAAAACAGATACTATTTAGATCTTGCTGCAGTAGCTAAAATAAAACTTAATTTTTTAAATATTAATAATATTTCTGGAGCAGGGATAACTGAAGAATTTTGTACTTTTACGGATAAGAAAAATTTTTTTTCTTATCGACGAGATAACAAAACAGGACGTATGGCATCTTTACTTTGGATAGACAGTTAGCTATATCATCTTTGCTTTTAACAATTTATAATACAAATTTTTTTGGAATTTTATGACTCTTATATGGATAATTGGTACATGTTTTGTAGGTGGCTTAATAAGTCTCCTTTTTGCTACAATGATTTTTAAAAATCCAAGTAATTCATTAATAACTAATTTAGTTAGTCTTGCTGTTGGAACATTATTAACTACAGCTTTTCTTGAAATTATTCCCCATGCAATGGAGTTATCAGATGATTTTCACGAAACAAGTTTTTTTGTTCTAATAGGAATTCTTGTTTTGTTTGTTTTAGAAAAGCTTCTCATATGGCGTCATTGTCATGGACCAGATTGTGAATCACATTCACCAGAAATAGATATAAACAAAGATAAAAGAGGAAGTATTATTGTAGTTGGTGATGTATTTCATAATTTTGTTGATGGTGTTTTGATTGCAAGTGCTTTTTTAGTTAACATAAATCTTGGTTTAGTAGCTGCATTCTCAATATTTGCTCATTGCTTACCTCAACAAATGACTAATTTTTCAATTCTTCTAAATTCTGGATTTTCCAAATTTAAAGCATATCTATTTAATATTGTTTCTAGTATTTCTCAATTAGTAGGCGCAATTTTATCATTTTATATTTTAAGTATGATGAATCATTTGATTCCAGTTATTCTCAGTTTTGCAGCTGCTAGTATGATTTATGTTGCCGTATCAGATTTAATTCCTGGCTTACATAAAAAAACTGAAACAAAAGACTCAATTAGACAAATTTTAATGATAGTTATCGGTGTAGTTATTATTTATATAATTCATTCATACCTTCACTAGTTATGAATCAAATAACTATAATCAAACAGCCTAAAATAGGTTTTGTTTCACTTGGTTGCCCAAAAGCAGGGTCTGATACTGAGAAAGTATTAAGTCAAGTTAGGTCTGAAGGATATGACATAGCTAATAATTTCAAAGATGCTGGCCTTGTTATAGTAAATACCTGTGGATTTATTGATAGCGCAATAGAAGAATCCTTAGATGCAATTGATGAAGCTGTCAGAGAAAATGGCAATGTAATTGTAATGGGATGTTTGGGTGAAAAGAAACATATAATAGAATCACGCTTTAATAATCTTTTAGCGATAACGGGTTCAGAGGCTTTTTCTGAAGTTATGGATGCTGTTCATAATCACATTCCAAAACCACATGATCCTTATACCGACTTATTACCGCCTCAAGGCTTAAGATTAACCCCAAGTCACTATTCATACATAAAAATTTCAGAAGGTTGTAATCATAAATGTAGTTTTTGTATTATTCCATCAATGCGAGGAAAATTAATAAGTAGACCAATTGGCGATGTTATGAAAGAAGCTGAGAATCTTGTTGCTTCTGGTGTTTCTGAATTATTAATTATTTCTCAAGATACCAGTGCATATGGAGTAGACATCAAATACCGTACTGGATTTTGGGATGGTAAGCCAATTAAAAGTAATTTATATGAACTTGCAAAAAATTTAGGGGAACTAGGTGTATGGGTTCGTTTACATTATGTTTATCCTTATCCACATGTCGATAAGATTATTTCTTTAATGGCGGACGGTAAGGTTTTACCTTATATTGATGTACCTTTTCAGCATGCAAATTATGAAGTTTTGAAGAGAATGAAGAGACCTGCCAATGCTGAAAATAATCTTGAAAGAATATTGGAGTGGAGGAAGATTTGTCCAGAGATTGCTATTCGTAGCACTTTTATTGTTGGCTTCCCCGGAGAAACAGAAGCCCAGTTTAAGGAATTACTTCAGTTTATTAAAGATGCTCAGTTAGAAAAGATAGGTTGTTTTAAGTATTCTAATGTTGATGGGGCAACAGCAAATTTATTAACGGGTAATATTAGTGAGGAGTTAAAGCAAGATAGATATAATAGATTGATGGAACTTCAATCAAAGATTAGTTTTAAAAAACTTAAAGACAAAGTAGGAAGTATTCAATCCGTTTTAATTGATAAGGTAAATTCTTCTCATGCCATTGCAAGGTCTTATGCAAATGCTCCCGATATAGATGGCTATATATATTTAGAAACTCCAGATGGTTTAGAGCCTGGTGACATGTTGGACGTTAAAATAAATCGTGCAGAAGATTATGATTTATTTGCAGGCCCAATTAAAAAGTGAGTAGATTATGAACATAGTTACAAGATTTGCCCCAAGTCCAACAGGATACCTCCATATTGGTGGGATAAGAACTGCATTATTTTCATGGGCTTTTGCAAAAAAAAATAATGGCAAATTTATTTTACGTATAGAAGATACGGATATTGAAAGGTCAACCCCTGAAGCGATAGAAATTATTAAAGCTGGAATGAAATGGCTTAAATTGAACCACGACGGAGAGATTTTTTATCAAACTCAACGTATTGAAAGATACAAAGAATTAATAACATTATTAATCGAACAAGGTGACGCATATTATTGTTATACAAGTAAAGAAGAGTTAATTCAATTAAGAGAAATGCAGCTAAAAGAAGGTCAAAAGCCAAAATATGATGGTCGATGGAGGCCAGAGGCAAATAAAGAACTTCCAATTGCTCCAGAGAAAATACAACCAGTCATACGTTTCAAAACTCCAAAAGATGGTGTAATAAAATGGAATGATATGGTTAAAGGGGAAATTTT
Source organism: Methylophilaceae bacterium (assembly GCA_028122555.1). Taxonomy (GTDB): domain Bacteria; phylum Pseudomonadota; class Gammaproteobacteria; order Burkholderiales; family Methylophilaceae; genus BACL14. The sequence continues at coordinate 18,837 of JAOHSH010000005.1, read as the reverse complement.
AATAAAGAATGAAGAATTAGATGATTTAATTATTGCAAGATCTGATGGAACACCAACTTATAATTTCTGTGTTGTTGTAGATGATTGGGATATGAAAGTAACTCATGTAATTAGAGGTGATGACCATATAAACAATACTCCAAGACAAATAAATTTATTAAAAGCCTTAAATGCACCTATCCCACAATATGCACATTTATCAATGATTTTGGCTGAAGATGGGCAAAAGTTATCTAAAAGATATGGGGCTTCTAGCGTAATGAAATACAGGGATGATGGATATCTTCCTGAGGCCGTTATAAATTATTTAGCTAGGCTAGGATGGAGCCATGGAGATGAAGAAATTTTTTCAGTAGATCAGTTATCAGAGTGGTTTGATTTTGATCAAGTTACTTCGTCAGCTGCGCAGTTTGATCAAGAAAAATTAGATTGGATTAATAATTATTATATTAAAAATAAACCTGCTGGTGAATTAGCTAAATTAATAAAGCCTAAGTTAGAAGATATGGGAATTGAAATAATTGATGAAGATGTTTTAAAAAATGCTATAAAATTGTATCAAGATAGGGAAAAAAACCTTAATGATTTTACAGCTGATATTTTATTTTTCTTTAAAACTCCTACTCCACCAGAGGAGCTAAAAAATAAATATTTGGATGTAGAGTCAATAAATTTTGTAAAAGACTTCACGGATGAGATCGCAACATTAGATTGGACTGATAGTAATGTAAATAATTTTATAAAAGAGTTTGTTAAGAAAAAAGGAGTTAAATTTCCTGCAATAGCGATGCCCTTAAGGACTATTATTGCTGGAACTGATAATACTCCTAATATTGGGAGTATAATTTTTATTCTAGGAATTGATAATATTAAAGAAAGAATAAGTTTATTTTAGAACCTAAGTATTCGATTTATTAAATACCTTAACTTTAATAAGGTATTTAATCGTAAACTTTTTAAAACATATGAAAAATAACATGAACCTTCAAGATGTATTCTTAAACCAAATCATTAAAGAAAGTATACCTGTATCAATATATTTGTTAAATGGTATAAAACTTCAAGGGCAGATTAAGTCATTTGACCAGGAAATAATAGTTCTCACTGGAAATACACCCCAGCTTGTATATAAACATTCTGTATCAACAATCGTACCTTCACAAACAATTAATTTAGAAATATCAGATTCTAATTGATGTTTGATAGACCTCAGCTTGGTGATAATGCAATTGTGGTTAGTTTGGATTTTGGTGGTTTTGATATTAATGAGGACATTCACGAAATAACACAATTAACAATTAGTGCTGGATTTAAAGTCGCAGAATTAGTAACAAGTAAGAAGTCTGTTCCTCATACAAAATATTTTATTGGCTCAGGTAAGTTAAATGAAATACTTGCCATGAAAGATCCATTGCAAGCAAATACACTTATTTTTAATCATGAACTAACCCCATCTCAAGAAAGAAATATTGAAAAAATGACTGGAATGAGAGTGTACGATCGAACCGCTTTAATACTTTATATATTTTCACTACGAGCAAAAAGCTATGAAGGAAAGCTTCAAGTAGAGTTAGCTCACCTAGATCACTTGTCCTCTAGGCTTATTAAAGGATGGAGTCATTTAGAAAGACAAAAAGGTGGAATAGGGGTAAGGGGTGGACCTGGAGAAAAGCAAATTGAGCTTGATAGACGAATGTTAGGTTTAAGAATTAAACAACTTAAAGAAAAATTAAGAAAATTAGGTCAACAAAGGGGGATGCAGCGTCGTGCTCGAAAAAGATCAAAAGCTCTGAGCGTATCAATTGTTGGATATACCAATGCAGGTAAGTCGACTCTTTTTAATCGTTTAACACACGAATCAATTTATGCAGAAGATAAATTATTTGCTACATTGGACACAACCTCAAGAAAATTATTTGTTCAGCCTGGCCACAGTTTTGTAATTTCGGACACAGTAGGTTTTATAAAAAATCTTCCAACAACTTTAATAGAGGCATTTAAGTCAACTCTTGAGGAGGTAACACAATCAAACTTATTAATTCATGTTGTCGATGTTAGTAACGAGAATAGAAGTGAACAAATTAAAGAAGTAGAAAAAATACTAAGAGAAATAGAGGCTCATGAATTGCCGCAAATTTTAGTTCTTAACCAAATTGATAAAATTAATATAAAAACAGGCTGTGAGAGAGATGACTATGGTAAAATAAATCATATTCAATTATCAGCAAAAACAGGTGATGGAATTGAATTTTTAAAGCAAGCTATGGTCGAATACAATCAAACTCAAATTAATCAAAGAAATGGATACTATGCGTAATATACTAAAAAAGCTTTCACCAAGAAATATTATGGGTGCTAATAACGATGGGCCGCCAGACCTTGATGAACTATTTGTTGATCTTAGAAAGAAGATTGACGGTATGTTTAAGGTTAAACCAAATAATAATGGTAGCTCAAATAACGGTAAGGAACCAATAACTTCTAATGATTTACCGACTGGGACCATTATTTTAATTGTTTTTTTAATATGGATGGCAACTGGCTTTTATATTGTTGATGAAGGCTCAAGAGGTTTAGTCCTCAGATTTGGTAAGAATACAGAAATAACCCAACCCGGACCTAGATGGCACATCCCTTATCCAATCGAAACTGCAGAAATTGTAAACCAAGAGCAGGTAAGAACTAATGAGGTAGGTTATAGATCATCTGGTGGAGGTGGGACATCACAAGAACTTAGAGAATCATTAATGTTAACTGGTGATGAAAATATTATAGATCTTCAATTTGCTGTTCAATATAATCTAAAATCAGTACAAGATTATTTGTTTAATAATAGATCTGTTGACAATTCTGTTAGAGGTGCTGCAGAGACAGCAATTAGAGAAGTAGTTGGTAAAAGTGAGATGGATTATGTATTGTACGAAGGACGAGAAGAAATTGCTATTAAAACCAAAACATTGATGCAAGACATTCTTGATCGATACAAATCTGGAATAAATATAACAAGTGTAACTATGCAGAATGCTCAGCCACCGGAGCAGGTTCAAGCAGCTTTCGATGATGCTGTTAAGGCTAAACAGGATTTGGAGAGACAAAAGAACGAAGGTCAAGCATATGCTAACGATATTGTTCCAAAAGCTCGTGGTACAGCTTCTAGATTAATTGCGGAGGCAAATGGTTATAAGGCTGCAATTGAAAATGAAGCAAAAGGTAATGCTAGTCGTTTTGACCAAATTTTAACTGAATATTCAAGGGCACCAGAAGTAACTAGAAATCGTTTGTTTTTAGAAACTCAGGAACAAATCATGTCCTCAGTATCCAAAGTTATTGTTGACCAAAAAGGGTCCAACAGCTTGTTGTATCTTCCATTAGATAAGCTTATTAATCAGAGGGCTAGTTCGGAAGCTAACCAGGACGAGACTCAAGCATCAAATCAAAGACAAGATAGTGGAACATCTGCTTCAGATGTTATCAATTCAATCACAGAAAGATCTCGGGGAGCATTTAAGGCTCGAGAAAGAGACGCAAGGTAAATTATGAGAAATATATCCAAAGTAGCTACTACAATAATTTTATTATTAATTATTTTAACTTTATCAACTTTTACTGTTGATCAAAGAGAACATGCAATTGTATTCAGGTTGGGTGAAATAGTATCTGTTAAAGAAGAACCTGGACTTTATATCAAAGCTCCAATAATAGACAACGTTAGATTTCTAGAAAAAAGAATAATGACTTATGATCCACCTCAACCAGATCGTTTTATTACAAGTGAGAAGAAAAATGTTTTAGTTGATTCTTATATTAAATGGAGAATTATTGATCCAGCTCAATATTATGTTTCAGTTAATGGTGATGAAAGACAAGCTGAAAGAAGGCTATCGCAAACAGTAAATGATGGATTAAGAGCAGAGTTTGGTAAGCGAACTATTCTTGAGGTTGTTTCAGGGGAGCGATCCAAGATTATGGATATCTTGAAAGAAAGAGCTGATAGAGACTCAAGAACAATTGGTATTGAAATTATCGATGTTAGATTAAGAAGGGTTGACTTACCAAAAGAAGTAAGTGAATCTGTATATCAAAGAATGAATGCAGAAAGAAAAGCGGTAGCAAATGAATTAAGATCGCAAGGTTTTGCAGATTCAGAAAAAATTCGTGCTGAGGCAGAAAGAGAGAGAGATATAATTATTACTGAAGCATATAGTGATGCTCAAGAAATTAAAGGTGAGGGAGATGCTAAAGCATCTAGAATTTATGCAAACACCTTTTCTAAAAATAAAGAATTTTATGATTTTTATAGAAGTCTAGAAGCCTATAGGAAAAGTTTTAGTGGTAAGGAAGATATTATGGTTCTTGACCCTAATTCTGATTTCTTTAAATACCTTCGTGGGTCAAGTAAAAATTAGTTGCAAGATACTATTTTAATGGCACTTGGCTTAGTTTTAATATTTGAAGGAATTTTTCCTTTAGTTTTACCTGAGATCTGGAAAGATACATTTAGTAAAATGGTAAAATTTAAAACTGGTCAAATCAGATTTTATGGACTTTTATCTATTCTTATAGGCATAATTATAATATTTATTGGAAAGTAATCTTATGTCTAAATGGCTCCTCCCAGAAAACGTAGAAGACTTACTGCCTAAACAAGCCAAACAGCTCGAAACTTTTAGAAGGCAATTACTAGATTTATATGATAAGAATGGATATGATTTAGTAATACCATCCTTGCTTGAATATGCAGATTCCCTGAATGCCTTTGGCAAAGATCTTGATTTAGATACTTTTAAAGTAGTAGATCAATTATCTGGAAGAATGATGGGAGTTAGTTCTGATCTAACAACACAAACTTCTAGAATTGATTCTCAATTGGTTCAAAAGAATGAACTCAATAAATTATGTTATGCGGGCTCTGTTCTAAGGACTAAACCAGCCCAAACTCAATCTAGAGAACTTTATCAAGTTGGTATCGAATATTTTGGTAACTCTGATATTGCTGCAGATATTGAAGTACAAACAATTTTAATAAATTCTTTAAAATTATTAAATATTGAAAATATTACCTTAGATTTAAATCACTTAGATGTTTATAATCAATTAGTTAATGAGTTACAATTACCAGAAGTTGATAAAATTTTAATTGCTGAAGCATTAATGATTAAGGATAAAGACACTCTTAAAAATATTTTAAAAAAATACAATAAGAATGTGGCTAGCAATCAATTAATCGAATTATCTGACCTTTATGGCGATAAGAAAGTTTTAGATCAGATAGTCAAACTAATTCCTTCAAATAAAGAAATTAAGTCTATAGTTGATAAATTAAAATCTTTATATGAGATATTAATAAAAACAGATATTAAGATAAGTTTTGATTTTTCAGATATTCGAGGCTATCAATACCACTCAGGACTTATTTTTTCTGCATATTCACCAAACTATTCTACTGCTATTGCGCAAGGCGGTCGATATGACAATGTTAATAATTATTTTAAGAATAATCGGGCAGCAACTGGTTTTTCGATGGACCTAAGATTTATTATTAATCAGATGAAAGTATAAGAAGTTACAATATGACAAAAAATGTAGTAGTTATTGGGACCCAATGGGGTGATGAAGGAAAAGGTAAAATTGTTGATTGGTTAACAAATCATGCCGATGCAGTTGTAAGATTTCAAGGTGGGCATAATGCTGGACATACATTAGTAATCGGACAAGGTTCATCTCAAAAAGAATTTAAATTAAATCTTGTTCCATCAGGAATTATAAGGCCACAAATACAATGTTTCATTGGAAATGGAGTTGTTCTTGATGTTAAACATCTTGAGAATGAAGTTATTAACCTTGAGAAAGATGGTATCGATGTTAAAAATCGTTTATTTGTAAGTTATGGTTGCCCACTAATTTTGAATTATCATATACTACTAGATAAAGCTCGTGAAGCAATTAAAGAAGAAGGTAAAAAGATTGGGACAACGGGTAAAGGTATAGGTCCAGCATATGAAGATAAGGTAGCAAGAAGATCATTAAAAGTCTACGACCTTATTAATCCTACTAATTTAAATGATAAACTTGAAGAGATATTAGATCTTCATAATTTTGTACTTAAAAATTACCTTAAAACAGATCCTGTTAACTTTACTAAACAATTGGATGAAATTCATACCCAAGCTGAATTTATTAAACCATTAGTTTGCGATGTTTCAGACCACCTTTATAAATTAAATGAAGTAGGAAAAAAAATTCTATTTGAAGGGGCACAAGGTGCTTTATTGGATATTGATCATGGAACATATCCTTTTGTTACATCTTCGAACTGTGTTGCAGGTCAAGCCTCAGCCGGTTCTGGAGTAGGTCCTCATATGCTAGATTATATTCTTGGTATAACAAAAGCTTACACTACTAGAGTGGGAGGAGGCCCATTTCCAAGCGAACTTAATATTGAGAAAACTTCTTCTCCAGGTAATCATATGTCTGTTAAAGGTAAAGAATTTGGAACAGTGACACAAAGAAAGAGAAGATGTGGTTGGTTTGATGCTGCTGCTTTAAAAAGATCCGCAATGATTAATGGTCTGAGTGGACTATGTATAACTAAGTTAGATGTATTAGATGGTATTGATTCACTTAAAATTTGTGTTGGCTATACCTTAGATGGATTGCAGCACAACCTCCTTCCCTTAGGCTCAGAACAAGTCAATAATTGTGAACCGATACTTATCGATATGCCAGGATGGAATGAAAGTACTTTTGGAATTAAAGAGTGGGGCGACTTACCTAAAAATGCTCAAAATTATTTATTAAAACTTCAAGATTTATGTGGTGTACCTATTCATATTGTATCCACAGGACCTGAACGTGACGAAACAATATTGCTTAAACATCCATTTGAATAAACATAAATTCCATAAAATGAGTGAGTTCTTTTGAGTAATGAAAGCCCTTAACAAAAAAAATATTTCAACCATTATTTCTGCTTCCTGGATTTTTACATCTGACTTAGAAAGTCAATTACTCTCTGATTATTCAGTAGTGATTGATAATGATAAAATTATAGATTTACTGCCTCAAAGTAAAGTATTTAACGAGTATGAAGCACATGATACTTATCAATTAACTGACCATATTCTTATTCCGGGCTTGATTAATACCCACGCTCATGCAGCAATGAGTCTTTTTAAAAGTTTTGCTGATGATTTGCCTTTACATGATTGGTTGAATAATCATATATGGCCGGCAGAAAAAGAATTTGTTAGCCCCTCGTTTGTTAAAGATGGTTCAATTTTAGCTTTATCTGAAATGATAAAATCAGGAATTACGACATTTAACGATATGTACTTTTATCCAAATGAAACTGCTGAAGCCGCAAAAGAATTAGGAGTACGAGGTAATATCGGGTTGGTCGTTTTAAATTTTCCTACAAACTATGCAACAGACCCCGAAGATTATTTACTTAAAGGATTTGGATTTAGGGATAAATGGAGGAATGAAGAACTAATAACAACCTCTATAGCACCTCATGCACCATATTCTGTCTCTGATGAAGCTTTTACTATGATCAATACATATTCAGAAGAATTAAGAATAAGTATTCATACTCATTTACATGAAACAAAATGGGAGATAGAAGATAGTATTGGTAAATATGGAATGACCCCAGTACAAAGGCTAAATAATTTAGGAATCATCGGCCCTTCATTAATGGCTGCACATTGTGTGCATTGTAATGATCAAGATATGGCTATACTAGCTAAAAATAAAGTTAGTATCATTCATAATCCATCTTCTAATATGAAATTAGGAAGTGGTATTGCTGATGTTGCTAGAATGTTAGAGCAAAGTTTAAATGTTTGTTTAGGAACTGATAGTTCTGCAAGTAATAATCGGTTAGATATCCTTGAAGAAATGCGTTTGGCTGCTCTTTTAATTAAGGGAAGTACAAATTTACCAGAATCAATGCCAATTAAGGAAGCAATAAAAATGGCAACAATTAATGGAGCAAAAGCATTAGGTTTAGATGGAATTATAGGATCAATTGAAAAGAATAAGAAAGCAGATTTAGTAGCTATAGATTTAAGTAAGATTGAAAATCAACCAATATATGACCCTTTAAGTACCCTTGTTTACAGTTCTAGTAGATCTGATGTAAATTATGTATGGATTAATGGAAAATTAAAACTTAAAGATAAAAAATTAGTTCAAATCAATGAAGAAGAAATAATACAATTGGCAAAGAAATGGCAAATAAAATTAAAAAAAATATAGACTATAAAGAAGTTGAAAAATTTAATTTACTGGCACATAAGTGGTGGGATGAAACTAGTGAATTTAAACCTCTTCATCAAATAAACCCCTTAAGATTAAATTTTATATCAAGCAAAGTTGATCTATCGTCTGCAAAAGTTCTTGATGTTGGTTGTGGCGGTGGAATTTTATCTGAGTCACTTGCAAAAAAAGGAGCTAAGGTTACAGGTATAGATCAAGGTGAAAATGTGATTAAAATAGCTAAGCTACACATGAAAGAATCTAAATTAAATATTGATTATAAACAATTAAATATAGAAGATTTTTATAAAATTAATAAAGAAAAGTTTGATGTAATTACATGCTTAGAAATGCTTGAGCATGTTCCCGATCCTTCATCTGTTGTTAACAAATGTGCCGCTCTAATCAAACCAGGAGGGACTATATTTTTTTCAACAATTAATAGAAATCCAAAATCATTCTTATTCGCTATTATTGGCGCTGAATATATTTTAAATTTATTACCTAAAGGAACACATGAATATAGTAAGTTTATAACTCCTGCTGAACTAAGAGATTGGTGTTTAGAAATAAAGTTAGATGTAACAAGTATTATTGGTATGTCATATAATCCTTTTTTACAGAAATATAAATTAGGTAATGATACTTCTGTAAACTATATTGTTGAAGTGAAGGGGTGAATTGATTAAAGCAGTTTTATTTGACTTAGATGGTACTTTTGTAGATACCGCTTTTGACCTTTTTGAAACAGCTAACATTGTCTTCGCGAGTAATCGGAAACCTAATATTTCTTATGATGTAGGGCGAGAAATTGCTTCTGATGGAATAAAGGCTTTTCTTAGGTTAAGGTTTGATGAAAAGTTAGATAATTTTGATGTTTTATCGGAGGAGTTTTTAACTGTTTATAAGCAACAATACTTAAATAATCCAGTATTATTTGATGGAATTGAAAATTTATTATTAGATTTAGAAGGTAAAGGTATTAAGTGGGGTATTGTTACAAATAAAGCTAGATATTTCGCTGAGAATATTATGAAATACCACCAACTGTTTGATAGTTGCTCTGTTATGATGTGCGGTGACGATTATGGCTTTAAACCAAAACCATCTCCAGAATTGTTAATTGAAGCGTGTAGACTTCTTGATACAAATATATCGGATGTAATTTATATTGGTGATGGTCATCGTGATATCTTATCTGCAAATTCTGCAAAAATTAAATCAGTGTTAGCTTGTTATGGATATTTAAAAAAGGGGGACTTAATCGAAGAATGGCAACCTAATTATATTATTCATAAACCCTCAGAGGTTGTTGACTTAGATATTTTTTCGCTCAACAATAGCTTGAGCTAGTGTTCCACTATCAACATACTCGATTTCACCTCCCATTGGTAAGCCTCGAGCTATTCTTGTAGTTTTAATATCGGTATCTTTAAATAGTTCTTTTATATATTGAGCTGTTGCATTACCTTCAACTGTAAAATTTGTTGCTAGAATCATCTCTTTAATTTCTGAATTTTTTATTCTTTTTATAAGTTTACTAAGATGAATTTCATTTGGACCAATACCGTCTAGTGGTGATAGTTTGCCCATTAAAATAAAATAAAGTCCATTATATGAATGAGTTTCTTCTAGCATTAATAGATCAGTTGGCATTTCTACTACACATATAGTATTTTTGTCACGTTTGCTTGATAAGCAAATAGAGCATTGCGGATCTTCTGAAAAATTATTACATAACTCGCAGTGTATGAGTTGTTCGAGAGCATTTGAAATTGAATTGGAAATATTTTGTGCCCCGAGTCTATTCCTTTGTAGTAAAAAATAAGTCATTCTTAGAGCAGATTTTGGACCAACTCCAGGAAGAATTTTTAGAGCATCAACAAGGTTTTCAAGTATTTCAATTTTTTTCATATTAGAAAGGAAGACCCATACCCGGAGGTACCAAACCATTCATTTTCTCACTACTAGTAATTTCAATTTTTTGAAACGCATCTTTAAGAGCAACCATAATTAAGTCCTCTAGCATTTCTTTGTCGTTTAATAAGCTTGGGTCAATATAAACTTTCTTTATATCATTTTTACATGACATTAATATTTTAACCATACCATTGCCTGAAGATCCTTCTATGTCTATATTAGCTAATTCGTCCTGAGCTTTTTTAAGATTAGCTTGCATCATTTGAGCTTGCTTCATTAAGTTACCCATACCACCTTTACTCATTCTAATTTTCCTTTTTTTTAGTTGGTTTTATACTTGATGTTATAACTTCAGCATCGAAATCATTAATCAATTCTTTTACAAACTTATCATTCATAATAGCAGATTCAGTTGTTTTCATTAATTCATCATTTTTTATCTTTTTTTGTAATGATGGAGTTTTAAGTCTATTACCTAATTTTATATTTACTTTAATCTTTTCTTTAAAATACTCAGTAAGTTCATCCTCTAGTTTTTCAACATAGTCATTTTGATTAAGATGGCTGAAGTTTTCATTTAAAGCCAAATTAAAAATATTATCTTTATAGCTTATCAAGGACGATTCCTGAGCAAGAGATTTTGCAATACCAATTTTTAAGCAACTAACTAATTTTATCCAATCTCCATCAAAATCTTTTATATTTATATTATCTAAAATATTATCTTTAACTTCTACTTTTATTTTTACATCTGACTTTAACTCAACTTTTTTTTTAGAGTCAGAATTATTTGAAGGTTTAATTGATGGATAAAAGGCTAGCATTCTTAATAGTGTCATATTGAAACCAGTTAGTGGATCAGGTGCAAGATGTAAATCTTTTCTTCCATTAATAACTATTTGATATTTTAGTTGAAGGCTTTCTGGTGTAAATAAAGTTGCTAATTTATTTATTTCTTCACTCAAGCTTGAATCATTTGTGCTATTGGGAATAATTTGCTTTATTGAGATCTTATGAATTAATCTAGCAAGTTCTTCAAGGGCTAAATCAAATGAAATACTTTTTTCATTCATTTCTGCTGAGAGTTTCATCATTTCTTCGCCATTATTTTTTACTAGGGCATTTAATATTGACACAAGAAAAATATTATCAATCGTACCTAGCATTGAAATAATTTCTTTGGTTGAAATTGAGCTGCCTGAATATGCAATTGCTTGATCAAGTATCGAAAGGGCATCTCTCATACTTCCATGAGCAGCTTTAGCTATAATATTAAGAGCTTCATCTTCTGAATTGATTTCTTCTTTTTTAAGAATATCTTTAATATATCTAGATATATTATCTGCAGTCATCTGTTTTAAATTAAATTGTAAGCAGCGAGAAATAACTGTAACTGGAATTTTTTTTGGGTCTGTTGTTGCTAGTATAAATTTAACATGGGGTGGCGGCTCTTCTAATGTCTTTAGCATCGCATTAAATGCACTTTTAGATAACATGTGAACCTCATCAATAATATAGACCTTAAATCTTCCGGATGTTGGAGCATATTGAGCGTTATCAAGAAGATCCCTCATATTATCAACCTGTGTGTTAGATGCTGCATCGACCTCGATTAGATCTATAAAACGTCCTTTATCTATATCTTTACAAGTAGAACAATCTAGACAAGGTTTGGAAGAAATATTTACTTCACAATTAAGAGATTTAGCAAGAATTCTAGCTAATGTAGTTTTTCCAACGCCGCGAGTCCCTGTAAACAAATAAGCATGATGAAGGCGATCATTATCTAAAGCATTGCTTAAAGCTTGAACAGTATTATCTTGTCCAACCAATGTATCAAATGATTTGGGACGCCACTTACGAGCTAATACTTCATATGACATAGGTTAACTTTAATTAATTTAATTTGGTAAATGGCGAGTCCGACCCCCGGCACTTGTATCAATAGTTGTGGCTGCTTGCTTCCGCATCTGACCAGGTTGGCTAAATAACAATGCGAGGAGACCCGCCAATTTTATTTTACCCCATTATGCGATTTAATTAAGTAATTAACCACATCTTTTTACGGGAAATTTTTCAAGATATTTCCATTCTTCATCAGAATAAAGTCTTGATCGAATTATAAATCTCAATCCTGTTGGTCTTTCAAGGGAAAACTGACCACCTGTTCCTTTAATGGCATCTAAAATTAAGTGTGTGTGTTCCCAATATTCAAATTGACTAGCACTCATATAGAAATGGACATCATTAACTATCCCTATCTCAACATCAGAGTTTCCTAGGTAGAACTCACCTTTAGAAAAACACATCGGTGCACTACCGTCGCAGCATCCACCAGATTGATGAAACATAAGTTCACCATGAATTTCTTTTAGATCATCAATAAGTTTATTTGCGGCTTCAGTTGTAGTTATTCGTTTAATCATAATCAAAAAAGGCAGAATAGTTTCTGCCTTTTATTGTAAACCTTTTAAGTATATCTTAAAAGAATCCGAGCTTTGCTTCTGTATAGCTTACAAGCAGATTCTTAGTTTGTTGATAGTGATCAAGCATCATTTTATGGGTTTCACGACCAATACCAGATTGTTTGTAACCACCAAATGCTGCATGAGCAGGGTATGCATGATAACAGTTTGTCCATACACGACCTGCTTGAATACCTTTACCCATTCTGAATGCAGTATTAATATTTCTAGTCCAAACAGCAGCTCCTAGACCATAAAGAGTATCATTTGCAATCTCTAAAGCTTCAGCTTCATCCTTAAATGTTGTGACTGATACGACAGGACCAAAAATTTCTTCCTGGAAAATTCTCATTTTATTATTGCCTTTAAATACTGTTGGCTCGATGTAATAACCTTCCGAATGCTCACCATCCATAACATTCCTATTTCCACCAATGAGAAGTTCTGCACCTTCTTCTTTTCCTAAATCTATGTAAGATAGAATTTTTTCCATCTGCTCACTGGAAGCTTGAGCCCCTATCATAGTATCTGATTCAAGAGGACTTGCTTGTTTAATTGCCTTTACTCTCTCAAGGGCTCTTTCCATAAATTTATCATAGATAGATTCTTGGATAATTGCACGAGAAGGGCAAGTACAAACTTCACCTTGATTAAGTGCAAACATGGTAAAACCTTCAAGGGCTTTATCAAAAAGACCATCATCTGTATCCATAATATCTTCAAAGAAAACATTAGGAGATTTACCACCTAATTCAAGAGTTACTGGAATGATATTTTGTGATGCATATTGCATAATTAAGCGACCAGTTGTTGTCTCACCTGTAAATGCAATTTTTGCAATTCTACTTGAGCTTGCAAGAGGCTTTCCTGCTTCTAAACCAAAGCCATTTACAACATTAAGAGTACCTGCAGGTAATAGGTCAGCAATTAATTCTATCACTACCAATATTGATACGGGAGTTTGTTCAGCTGGTTTTAATACAACACAATTTCCAGCAGCAAGTGCCGGTGCTAATTTCCATACAGCCATTAAGATAGGAAAATTCCAAGGAATAATTTGCCCTACAACACCTAGTGGCTCATGGAAGTGGTATGCCATTGTTTCACCATCAATCTCACCAATACTTCCTTCTTGAGCTCTTACAGCACTTGCAAAGTATCTAAAATGATCAATAGCTAATGGTATATCAGCATGAATACATTCTCTAATAGATTTACCGTTATCAATAGTCTCAGCTAAAGAAATTAGTTCAAGATTTTTTTCCATTACATCAGCTATTTTTAATAAGATATTGGCACGCTCTGTGGTACTTGTTTTCCCCCATGCATCTTTAGCTGCATGTCCAGCATCTAGAGCTAATTCAATATCTTTTTCATTGGATCTTGCAACTTCACAAAATGGCTTGCCGGAAATAGGAGTAATATTTTCAAAATATTTTCCATCAACTGGTTTAACCCATTTTCCGCCAATAAAATTATCATATTTTTCCTTATATGGGTGTTTTAACCCAAGATCTTTAAGTGTTGTGAAAGCCATATTTTATCTCCAAAAATTTTTTTAATATTTGCAACCTACGGAAAGTATTACATTAATACTTCTAGATAGATAAATCAATAATTAAAAGTAATATATAATTTCACGTCTGGAAGGGTGGATGAGTGGTTTAAATCGCACGCTTGGAAAGCGTGTTCAGGTTAATACCTGACGCGGGTTCGAATCCCGCCCCTTCCGCCATATTGATAATCATTTATAATAATTAATAAGATAAGCTATTGGTAATAAAATGAAACGTTTAATATGTATTATATTATTTTTGTATACCCAAAACGTTAATGCAAATTGGGTGACTTTCTATGAGAGTCAAATATTTGAAGCTAAATTACTTATTAGTTCAGTAAGCCAGATTGAACAAAAAACTAGGGCACTTATTAAACTAAGATTTAAAGAAAAAACTTTCCCTAAAGACGTAACTTCATATGTTTTGATACTAGAGCATATTTGTGGAGAAATAAATCCATCTATTATTGAAGAAAAGTTTTATCGTGGCGAGGCAAATAAAAGTGAAGAATTAGAGTTAGGAAATAAGTCTGAAAAATTTAGAAAATATATTTTCAGAGCATTCCCAAATCTCATTAAACAAATTTGTATCTAAATATTTATTCAGTTCCTTCGTATATTATTTTCCATTTCATGCCCTTTTTTTTCCATATCTGCTGCTTTTTTGTCTTATTAGTAATTAAGTTACTCCTATAATCTTGATTAAATATAACAAGTCTTAATTGATCTTTAAGTGATGGGTATTCATAAATAGCTATATTATTTATTGATATTTTAATATTCTTAGATTTTATAAAGACATTTTTTTTGAGAAAAGTCCATTTTTTATAACTCAAATTATTATATTTTGCATTTATGCTATAAAAATTTAAATAGTCTTCATAATTCTTACTTGACCAAGATTGTTTCCAATTTTGTATTGAATCTAGTATTTTTATTTGGTCTTCTTTTATCAATTCTTCACTTCGTTGACTTAATTGGGTAATACTTAAATTAGATAAAATAATTGGCGTTCCTACTGTCTTGAGAATATTTTCAAGTTTTACAAGATCTTTATTGGATAATACTACACAACCATCACTAGCTTCGGGTGGTCTACTGTATGTTGATTTAGGTGTTCCATGAATCCATATTCCAGAACCTGTGTATTTATTAATTTTATCAAATTTATTAGGATAATTAAGAGGGTATGCACCTTCGCCATAAAAATCTGTTAATTGCCTTTGTATTTTTTTTTGAATAAAATATGTACCAAAAGGAGTCTTTTTATCTCCTTCAAATCTTTTACCATATCCGTTCTTACCAATTGATACATAGTGATCTGATAGATAGGAATATTTTCCATTATTATTTTCAAATATATATAGTCTAGAACTATCCATATCTACATATATAAGATATTTATCTGCTTTATTTGGAAGAATATTAAATTTTGGTAAGATATTTTTATTTGAAATTAAGTATCCCTTTATTCTTTGCTGGGCTTCTTTTTTCAGTTCTTGGACTTTATTAGAATTGATTTCAATTGCACTTCCTCCAAAACTATTAATACTCATGGAATATGCAGTTAAAATATCTCCACGAATCAAATGTGCAAGTTTAAAATTTGGAGCTAAAACAATTAGTTCATCTATAATATTGTTTGCTTGATCAAGTTGGCCATTTGATATTAATTCTAAGGCCTTAATTAATAAAGATTCAACTGTTTCAATTTTAACTATATCAGTAGCTAATGAGGTAGATTCTTTAATAACCGGATTTTTTTTAGAGATTATATTTTTTAATTTCTCAATAAAAATTTCTCTTTGTTCAGCGGGCTTTTTATCAAAAAAATTATTTTGTTTTTCTATTTTATTTTGTTCGAAACTAAAAATATTTGAGGAGTAAAAAAATATGAGAATTATGAAGAGGCGCATAGGAAGTATTAAAATTTCTTTGATTTATTTTACCTAGAAGTCTCTTTAAATATAAGCCAATCACCTTCTTCTTCAATAAAAACTAATGTTTTATTTGATACTTGATTTAAATTGCCAGATTTATAATTTTGTACAAAGGTTACTAAAACTTCTTTCTTCTTAAATTTTATCTTAGTATTAGATAACGAAATCTCGATTACTTTTTTTGAAGTGATCCTATTTGTCCTATACTTTTCCCAACTTGTTTGAGTCATATTATTTGGATATTGAAAATTAGAGGCGTATGCGGATAAATATTCATCCATATTTTTATTTTCCCATGCTACTCTCCAATTGTCTAAAACATTTAAAATATCTTCTGATATTTCTTTCTTAGTCGGTTTTTTATCTTTTACTTTGTTAGTTACTTTTATCGAATCAATTTTAGTATTTTTTATATTTGGATTGTAGTTAAATAGCTGAGTAATCATGGAAAGTTTTGTTATTGCTATATTATTTGATTCATCAATTTCTAAAGCATTATTGTATGCTTCACTTGCCATCTTAGTAAAAATATCTCCAAGATTTATATGTGCTGTTAAATAGCTAGGGTTCGTTTTAATAGCTTGCTCAAGAATCTCTTTTGCAAGGATGAATTGGCCTTTTTCGGCATAGAGAACAGCAAGATTATTGAAAGGCTCTGGAAGCTCTGGAAATTTCTCAGTTAAATTTCTAAACGTGTCAATTGCTTGATTATTTTTACCTATATTAGTTTCAATAATGCCTTTGTAAAATAATAATTCTGGATTATTTAAATTATCTTCAATTGATTTATTAACAAGAATTTCAGCGCGGCTATATTTGCCATTTTTTAAAAGAATTTTAATTTGCTCTAAGTTACTTTTTCCAAAGGTTGTAAATGAAGCTAGCAAAAAAATGCTTCCCATTAGTACAGAAACAAAAAAATTAATTTTATTTTTCATAAATTTTAAAAGGCTTATAATGAAATACTAGTTCTTTTAATCTTACCAAAAAGGTTTCTTAATGCAAGAGCTTAATAGATTATTAAATTAGGCTTGTATCGGCCTTTTATAATCTTTTTTAATATTATTTTTTTCCTCACCAAGTCCAATAATTCCACAAAAATCACCATTAATGTTTGAAGTATCTTTTGAAAGATTCTCTAATATTTCACTTGAAAGTTTTATTATCAGGTTGTCATATATTTTATTTATATGAGAATTAGCTACTTGATTTATTCGTCCTTGGCGCTGAGTTCTTATTATATGAGTATCTTTGAGTACATTTGAAGAGGTATATATTTTTACCTTAAATTCACCATGAAGAGTTGTCATCGAAGAATTATAGAAAACTTGTGGTTCAATTAAAAATATATATTTTGACTCAACACCCGCTTTACATTTTTTTATACTAGACTTTAAATTTCTATCGATAGCCTCTTCGATCATAGGGCCTTGAAAATATACATGCAAGTCTCCATATGGAGATGGCCTCATAGTATCACTATGATTATAGTATCTTTCATAGATATGATATTGAAAGTCTTCAGAAAAAGAGCTGAATGAGATAAACAAAAGATATAAGAGGGTATAGTGTAGTTTTTTCATTAAGATTTTTTATGATTGTAAAGATATCATTAATTATAAGTCTTTTTTTATTAAGTACATATACTTTTGCTGACTTTAATGCGAAGGTAGTAAAAATTGTTGATGGTGATACTATTCACGCTAAAGATTATATGTCTAATAAAATTTATAAAGTAAGGTTATTAGGCATTGACGCACCAGAAAAGGATCAGAGTTATGGAAAAAGATCGACAAATTTTCTGAAAGGAATTATCGATAAAAAGTATATAAGTATAATTTCAAAGCCAAAAAATAATAATCCATTTTCACTTGATCGATACAAGAGAGTTATTGGTAAGATAGTTTATGAAAATAAGGATATAAATTATCTGATGTTGCAAAATGGTATGGCATGGCATTATAAAAAATATAAAAATAGCCAATCAAAAGTAGATCAAGAAAGTTATAGTATAGTAGAAAGCATCGCTAGAAAAAATAGTGTTGGTCTTTGGTCGGCAAGTAAGCCCATTCCACCATGGAAATGGCGAAAAGCTTATCGAAAAAGATAACTTGAACAATTTTATTAACTAGGTGTCAAAAAAATCATGAAAATATTTTTAATTACTCTTCTATTCGTACCAATTATTTCTTTGGGAGCATGCATGGATTTTTATAATCAAGATTTAGTAACATTAAAAGGTGAAAAGTTTGATTTATGCCAACACCAAGAAAAACCAATAATTTTTGTAAATACAGCTAGTAAGTGCGGGTTTACGCCTCAGTTCGAAGCTCTTGAGAAGCTCTACAGAGATAATAAGAAAAATATCATGATTGTTGGTTTTCCTTCAAATGACTTCAATCAAGAATTAAAAACTGATAAAGAAATTCAAGATTTTTGTAAATTAACTTATGCAGTTGAATTTCCAATGATGAGTAAATCTAGTGTTATAGGACCCAAAGCAAACCCTGTCTATAAAAATTTAGCAGAGATTACTGGTGAGGCACCACTATGGAATTTTTATAAGTTTTTAGTAATGCCTAAGGCAGAATCAGTTCATGTTTTTGGGAGTATGACCAGTCCTGATTCAAAAAAAATAATCAGCTTAATAGAGCCTTATATTAATTAAATTTTATTTATACTCTGAATTATTATT
>JAOHSH010000041.1 GCA_028122555.1 Methylophilaceae bacterium | reverse complement strand
AAAATTTTAAAGTTTATTTTCCAAAACTAGAATTCTGTACAGATAATGGGGCAATGATAGCACTAGCAGGGGCCTTAAGAACTAAACTATCTTGCAAAAATGATTATAAATTTTCTGTAAAACCAAGATGGAAATTATCAGAAATTGAATCTACTTTTTAAAACTTGGCTCAATTCCTTTAATTAAGTTTTTAATATTTTCTCGATGATTAAAGATAATTAAAATAGTTATTAAGATATTTGTTAGAAAAATATACGATGTATCATTTAAGAAATAACTAATAATTGGAGCAGATAAAGAAGCAATAATTGCAGCCAAAGAAGAATATTTCCATATAGAAAAAATTACTAGCCAAATACAAATTACGCTCAATGCTAAAATCCAATTAATTGCTAATAAAATACCAAGAGCTGTTGCAACTCCTTTGCCACCTTTAAATTTATAGTAGACTGGATAAATATGACCTACTAAAACTGCTAAACAAACTTGCATAATCTCTAAGTCATTCAAACCAAAAAAAATTACAATCTTAACAACTATAGTAGCTTTAAAGATATCTCCAAATAATGTCAAAATTGCAGCAAGTTTATTACCTGTTCTCATTACATTTGTGGCTCCAGGATTCTTTGATCCAATAGTTCTTGGATCAGAAATATTAAGAATCTTACTGGTGATTATTCCAAAAGAAAGAGACCCTATTAAATAAGCAATAGAAATAATGAAAAATTGATTTATCATATTAGTTATTATATTTGAAAAACAATTGATTCACTCATGACAAATAATATTTTTCTTCATGGTCTTAAATTAAATACTAAAATTGGTGTTCCTGATTGGGAAAGAGCAGTCTCTCAACAACTAATAATTGATTTAGATATTCAACTAAAAGGAAACCAAATCTTTACATCAAATGATATTTCTAAAACAATCGACTATGCCGAAGTTGAGTCAGAAATAAAAAAGGTTGCCCTAAAACATAAACATCATCTTCTAGAGGATTTTGGTGAGGATATCATTAGCAGGTTGCAAGAAAAGTTTCAATTTGAAAAAATAATTTTGAAGATATCAAAACAAAAGATACTTCCCGACACAGATTTTGTTGGTATTATTTTAGAGCGTTAAATACTAACCTCTTGGGTGATGTAATTCATGAAGATTTTTTAATCTTTCTCTAGCTACATGAGTATAAATTTGAGTTGTTGAGATGTCACTATGACCAAGTAGCATCTGAACAACCCTTAAATCTGCTCCATGGTTAATTAAATGAGTTGCAAAAGCATGTCTTAATATATGAGGCGACATTGGTTTGTTTATTTGGGCAATATTTGAGTATCTTTTTATCAAGTGCCAAAAAGTCTGCCTTGTCATTGCACTACCCCGTATTGTTACGAAAAGATATTTTGATGTCTTTTGCTTTAGAATATTTTTTCTACCTTCATCAATATATCTCTTAATCCAATCCACTGCCTCTTCACCCATTGGAACTAATCTAGTTTTACTTCCTTTACCTGTAATTCTTATAATTCCTTCAGTCATACTTGCCTCAGTCAGAAGAATATTAATCAATTCAGAAACACGGAGACCGCAAGCATATAATAATTCAAGCATTGCCTTATCTCTTAATCCGGAAGCATCTGTTATATCAGGTGATTTTAATAACAGTTCAACATCTTCTTCACTTAAACTTTTTGGTAGTGATTTAGGAATTTTTGGACTCATTATCTCCAAAGTAGGATCAATAATAACTTTATTTTCCCTTAATAAATATCTAAATAATCGCCTGAGCGTTGCCAGCAATCTTGAGATAGTCCGAGATTTTGATGTAGGAAACTTAAATGAAAGATATTGCTGAATATCTGCCTGAGTTACATCCAATATATTTTTTTTTAAACTTGTAGTTAGCCAGCCTGAAAATAATTCTAAATCTGTTCTATAACTATTTAATGTATTCTTGGATAGGCCGTCTTCTAGCCATAAATGATCAATAAATTCGTCAATAATATTATTTTTGAGATTCTTTTTAGATTCATTATCCATTACTTTTATTTTAAAGCTATTTACTTATATTTATTAAATTTTTTTTTTGATTGAATAATGACTTAGTTTAAAGTCACAAAAAAAACCCCAAATT
>JAOHSH010000040.1 GCA_028122555.1 Methylophilaceae bacterium | reverse complement strand
AGCCAAATTAAATTTTAAACACCACATTAAATAAATAAATCATAACACGCAATCAATTAATAATTATTAGTCAAAAACCTATTATAAACCGTGTAAAATATCGGATATATTATGAAAAATCAAACTGAATCAAACGATAATCCTTCAAATTTTATTCGCGCTATTATTGAAAAAAATATTAGGCATAAACTTTATGAAAATAAAAATTGGGGGGGTACTCCAGGTGATAAAAATCATCATAGCAAGGGAAAAAAAGATCTAGCAAAAATACGTACTCGTTTTCCACCCGAGCCAAATGGCTATCTTCATATTGGTCATGCTAAAAGTATTTTCTTAAATTTTGGTTTAGCTAAAGATTTTAATGGAGCATGTCATTTAAGGTTTGATGACACCAATCCAGAAAAAGAAAATGATGAATTTGTTAACAGTATTATTGAAGATGTTAACTGGCTAGGTTTTGACTGGCAATTCAATAGCGAATCAAATCTTTTTTATGCAAGTGATTATTTTGAGTTAATGTACACAGCGGCAAAATTACTAATTCAAACTGGTCATGCATATATAGACCAGCAATCAGCAGACGAAATAAAAAAAAATCGAGGAACCCTCACAAAACCTGGAATAAATTCACCTTTTAGAAATCTATCACCCGATGAGAATCTAAGATTATTTGAGGAAATGAAAGATACAAAACACGCTGATGGGTCAATGGTATTAAGAGCTAAAATTGATATGTCTTCACCAAATATAAATCTTCGAGATCCTGCAATATATAGGATTAAAAGAACAACGCATCATAGAACTTTTAATGAATGGTGTATTTATCCAATGTACACATTTGCTCATCCAATTGAAGACGCACTTGAAGGAATTACTCATTCAATTTGTACTTTAGAATTTGAAGATCAACGTCCTTTTTATGATTGGGTCCTTGAAAAATTACTTGATAATAAATTACTAAGCAATCCCTTACCAAAACAATATGAATTTGCACGTTTAAATCTAACCTACGTAGTTTTGTCAAAGCGATGTTTAGTTGAATTAGTAGAAAAAAATTATGTGTCGGGCTGGAATGATCCTAGAATGCCAACATTAATAGGGTCAAGAAGAAGGGGTTATACTCCAGAAGGTTTTAAATTATTTTGCGAACGTATAGGTGTTTCAAAAGCAGATTCATGGATTGATTACTCAATACTGGAAGATTGTATGCGTGAAGTCCTTAATATCTCTTCACATAGAAGAATTGCTGTTCTTGAACCTTTAAAGCTTGTCATAAATAATTTACCTGACGATTTTGAAGAAGAATGTTTTGTGCCGAATCACCCACAAAATTTAGAGTTAGGTAAACGTACAATTAAGTTAACTAAAGAGTTGTGGATTGAGAAAGCAGATTTTATGGAAGAGCCAGAGAAAAAATATTTTCGCTTATTTCCAGGCAATCAAGTTCGCTTAAGATATGGATATGTAATTACTTGTACAGGCTGTGAAAAAGACAAAGATGGAAATATCATAAAAGTACTATGTGATTATCTCCCAGATACAAAATCAGGTACACCAGGCTCTGATTCAGTTAAAGTTAAAGGCAATATTCATTGGGTTTCAACTAAATATGCTTTAAATGCTGAAGTTTCTCTTTATGATAGGTTATTTAAATCAGAACACCCAGGCTTAGAGTCGGAAAATTATCTTGATGATATTAATCCAAACTCAATTAAAACAGTCAAAATAAAATTAGAAGAAAATTTAGCAAACATCAAACCTTATGACCAATATCAATTTGAAAGACATGGGTACTTTATTTGTGACCAGGAAAGTACCTCAGATTTTATAAAAATAAATCGCACTGTCACTCTAAGGGATACTTGGAAATAAATTAACCAACATTCTCTTTATTGGACAAAAAAAAACCCTATCAATCGATAGGGTTTTTTAATTTAAAAGCTTGGCAGTGTCCTACGTTCACGTGGAAAAAACCACACTATCATCGGCGCAGAATCGTTTCACTACCCTGTTCGGAATGGAAAGGAGTGGGTCCAACTCGCTATGTCCGCCAAGCAAACTGTTTGAATTACTAAAAGTACAGTAATTCTAATTTTTTTTAAATATGAAAAGAAGTAAATAATTTTGTGTATTGATTGCGTTTTACTTTAGTGTCAA
>JAOHSH010000004.1 GCA_028122555.1 Methylophilaceae bacterium | reverse complement strand
TTACACTTGAAGGCCCGTATTTTAAATTCAACTTCCAAAAATTAGATGAAGGAGGATTTCTTAAAAAGAAACCAATGGTTGCTGAACTTAATGACGCAAGAATTTTAGGAGATTCAAATATTATATTGAATGAAGATTCTAATGCATGTATTGATTCATTAGTGTTTAACCCCAATGTAAAAAATAAAGTTTATGGATCAAATTATTTAGATCACTTTATATTCGAAAATGAACAACATAAATTTCTATCTTCAAAGAAGAATTATTTTAATGAGGGCATCTTTATTGGCTCTTCCTTAAATTTCGGACATTGGCTTCATAATAATTTAGCTAAATTAATATATTTTGATGATACCGAACTTCAGCTACCAATAATAATAAATGAAAATACACCTAAGAATTCTGTTGAATGCC
This sequence comes from Methylophilaceae bacterium, assembly GCA_028122555.1. GTDB lineage: Bacteria > Pseudomonadota > Gammaproteobacteria > Burkholderiales > Methylophilaceae > BACL14. The sequence continues at coordinate 66,416 of JAOHSH010000004.1, read as the reverse complement.
TAAAATTAATAGGTATTAAAGAAAAAAATATTATCTATTTGAAAGCTGGTGAGGTTAATTTTTTCAACAAACTACATATACCAATGATGCCCTGGCATTTTGATTCTACCCAAGGAATGTGGTGGACACCAAATAGTTTTAGTACTTTAAGAAAATATTTGTCTGTTGGTCATAAAACTGAAAAAAAAGAACTTAAGTTATTTATATCCAGAAAAGATGCGCATCATAGAAGATTAGAAAATGAAGATATAATTTTTAAAAAGTTGGAAAATTTAGGTTACATTCGTATATTGCCATCTGAACTCTCAATTAAAGAACAAGTTGATTTAGCTTGTCAGGCTTCTGAAGTTATTAGTCCTCAGGGTGCAGGATCCTTCTTGTTTTTATTTATGCAAGAAAAAGCAAAATTAATTGAATTGACACCTCCTGGAAAAACACTTGATATAACAGGACCGTTTGCAAAGAAATGTAATTTAAATTTTAAGCAAATTACTGGCAAACTTTCATCAAATAGTTTTGATAGCATTCAAGATTCTTATAATGCTTTTTCAAGGCCAGATAAATGGTATGTTGATAACAATATTGATCCTAGATATATTCATGATTATGTTGAATTTGGTCAGTCAGACTATAATATCGAATTAGATTCAATTTTAAACGAATTAAAATAAATAATATTTCAGCTGAGATGTTTAAAAGCGTTAATTTTTTTAAAGATATTATTTAAAAAATAGTTTTGAGTGCATTTGATTGAATGAATTAAAGAATAGGCGTAAATTAGATAAATATAAAAATAGTGAAATATAACAATTAGAAATTTATTGTAGGAAAAAAATTAAATGAAAGCTGATTCTAAAATCTATGTTGCTGGTCATAATGGTTTGGCAGGATCCGCGATGTTAAGAAATTTAAATGAGTTAGGTTTTAAAAATATTATTACAAAAAATCATGATGAGTTAGATCTTATCGATATTGAAGCAACTTCCAATTTTTTTAAAACTGAAAAACCAGAATATGTATTTTTGGCCGCAGCAAAAGTTGGAGGAATTCATGCAAATAATACATACCCTGCAGACTACTTTTTTCAAAATATTTCTATTCAAACAAACGTAATTCATAATTCTTACTTAAACGATGTGAAAAGGCTATTATTTTTAGGTTCAAGTTGTATTTATCCTAAAGACTCTAAACAACCAATTAAAGAAGAGTACTTATTTTCTGGACCGTTAGAAAAAACAAATAGTCCTTTTGCAGTAGCTAAACTCTCAGGTATCGCAATGTGTTCAAGTTATAATCGTCAGTACAATACAAAATACTTGGGAGCTATGTCCACAAATCTTTATGGACCAGGTGATAATTATGATCTTGAAAATGGTCATGTTATGGCTGCTTTAATTAGAAAATTTTCTGAAGCTAAAAAAAATAATGCTACAACTGTATCACTTTGGGGGTCAGGTAATCCTAGGCGGGAATTTTTATATAGTGACGACTTAGCTAAAGCATGCATTTTTTTAATGACTCTTTCAAATGAGAAATTTGATTCCCTTCTTCAAAATAATTTAGGTAGTAAATCATATCCAATCATAAACATTGGAACTGGAGAAGATATAAGTATTAAAGATTTAAGTTTGCTTATCGCAAAGATTTCTGGCTATAAGGGAAAAGTATTTTTTGATAAAACTAAGCCTGATGGTGTTCTAAGAAAATTATTAAACGTTGATATGCTTCATGACTTAGGATGGTCGTCAAAGACTGTAATTTCAGAAGGTGTAGAAAAAGTATTAAAAAATTTTAATGCTTAATTATTTTAAATTGGTTGCCAAACAATAATTGAATATCCTTCTATAAAAAGACTCCCGATATTATTTCTATCAGCCTTTAATATTTTTATTTTATTTTGTTTTTCAAGTTTTTTTAGGCCAGATAAAAATCCAGATAAATAATTTCTTTTTTCAAAATATTTTATAGATAAATAATCAAGAAGAATATTTTTATCTAGAAGTTCTTCGATTGGTTCAATATGAATGCACAATTTTGGTTTTTGTAATAGTAAATAATTAATAAATTTTTCCCATCTATTACCAACCTGCTCAAGAGAAGCTACAGTATAAATTATGGAATTTTTACCTAAGTTAAATTTTATATCAGGTTTAAAATAGTTAAAATTATGAGAATTAATTTTTTTATCAATACCTTTCTTATTTATTAATGCGATAATTTTTTGTGAAGACTTTGCCCAATCAAGTCCCCATATGTTTACTTCAGTATTTACTTTTCTTACTTGCAGAAGATTATGTGCAGTGCCACAACCAAATTCATAAATATTATCAATATTATTCTCTAAATATTTATCAAAAATATAATCAACTAAAATACTTAAAGTATTTTTCTCGAATCTCTCTGATATTGGCTGAATAAATCTGCCATTAAACCTAACAACATTATATTTGCTAAAATATTTTGGAATTAAACTTTCAATTTTCAATTTTTTTGATTTAAGTAAGTTTAAGTTTTCTTCCCAACCTATTTCCCAGTCATTTATCCTAGAGTCTCCTGTTTTAACTGGATTTTCTTCAACTAATGTCTTAATGATGAGTAGAATCAATTCATTATTTTGTTCTTCTGATAATTCTTTATATTTAAATTCATTACTAAGGATTGAGTCTTGAACGAATTTAGATAGTTTCTCACCTAATGCCATTTCAAAATCTTTTATAGTTAACTTCTTAGTAACTTTATTTTTTATCATTTTCTTCATATATTATTTTTTGCCATTCAATTGTATTTTTCAGTCCCACATCTAAAGGGATAAATATATTTTTATTAAATTCTTCTTTAATTAATTTTAGGCTTGAAGATACATCTTCCGGTGCGTCATCTTTTCTAATAGGCTTTGATGGAAATTCAACTGGTACTTGTAATATTCTCCCTATTTTTTTTGCAAGATCAGCAATATTAGTCCTTGAATCTCCAGCAACGTTATAGACTGATTTTTCACCCTTATAAATTATATTTAACATAATTTCTATTGCATCTGAGATATAACAATAAGTCCTCAATGCCTCACCCATATCTTGCAACGAAATTTTTTTTGTTTTAATTGCTTTCTGAATAAATTGATTTATTACTCTCTGGTCATCAAGTTTTGTTCCTGGTCCGTAAGCTAGTGATAATCTTGCAGAGGCTGCATTTATACCTAACTCTCTATAAACATTGCATATTGTCTCCCCAGCTCTTTTTGCTTCGATATAAGATGCTCTTGGATGATATGGATCTGTTGTACCTATATATTCTTCCTTATGAGGTAAGTTTTGATTTCCACTATAAATTTCACTTGTACTTATATATAAAAATCTACCATCTTTATTTAAAAGATTAAATAGGCTAAGAGTACATGTTGTGTTTAACTGGATTGTAGGAATTTTATTTGCTAAAAATTTACCTGGTTGACCAAATCCAGCTGCATGAATTATTAAGTCATGTTTATTGATTGTATTAACAAATTTTGTATCAGTTAAGTCCCCTTTTAAAATATTTATACCATCCACAGACGCAAAGTCCTCTATTAGAGAGGTTGAATCTAAATTGATTACTCCTGTAATCTTTAATTTGATTCCTAGAGTTTGAAGTTGGGCAAAATATGATAAAAAATTTATACCCACAAGACCTGATGCACCAGTTATTAGTATTGAAAATCCATCAAAAAAATTATTGAAATCTAATTTTTCTGCTAGGTAATTTGCATCTTTATTTATTAATGTTCTATATTTATTAGGCATCTATTAATTTTTTTAACTCTTTTGAAATATTCTTTGATGTAAAACCAATGGCATTATCATGTTGTTCTGCTAAACCATAGTTTCTTAAAAATTCTTTTGGAACCCCAATACTTTTTATCATAATAGATTTTTGATTAAGACTTTCTATAATAAGATCTGATATTGTTCCACTATAAAAGGGCTCAATAACCATAATTTTTGTTTTTTTCTCCATACTCTTTTGTAAAGCTTTACTATCGAATGGAATAATTGTTGAGTAATATAATATATCAACATCCTCATATTCAGCTGCTTGGAGAGTTACGTCTAAAACAGGTCCAATAGCAATAATTGTCGCTTTTTCTCCTTTTTTTATTAAATTTGCTTTGCCAAACTTAACTTTATTACTTTTTATATTAGATTTTTCACTAAGTCTAAAATATGATGGGTTACCATTTTTATAGATTTGTCTAAAAAGAGAATCAAATTCTAATGGATGGCCTGGAGTTAGTATCTCTATCCCCGGAATATTTTTAAGTAATGCAACATCTGCAGGACAATGATGGGTACATCCAAGTGAAGCATAATCATATGATGCACCTACACTTACCAAATTACATCCAATATTGTGATAACCAAAATCAATTTTAATCTGCTCAAAGGCACGTTCAACTAAAAATGGAGCAATTGTATGAACTACTGGAATTAAACCTGAACGAGACATCCCACATGCGATACCAATAGTTGATTGTTCTAATATTCCAATATTTATGACTCTATTTGGATATTTAGCAATTGAATTTCTAAAGCCAAATACACCAATATCACATAAAAGTAACGATAATTTACTATCTTTCTTTATTAGGGATTCAAATGTGCTGACAAATTGCTTACGCATTTCTAATTTAATTCCTCTATGATCAAATCCAATTCTTCTTTATTTGGACTTCTTCTGTGCCATGCATGAGAATTTTCCATCATCTTTACTCCATAACCTTTTATAGTCTCAGCAATAATAATAGTTGGTTTATTTTTCTTAAAAACCTTGTAGGAACTTTTAATTTCTTTATGGCTATGCCCATTAATAGTTTTTACTACCCATCCAAATGAGAGAAATTTTTCCTTTAGATTTAATAATTTTATTGCCCGATCTCCAGAGTGATTCATATCTAAGATGCAGCATAGATTGTCTAATTTATGCTCTGTTGCAAGTAAAGCTGATTCCCAAATTGTACCTTCGTTACATTCACCATCACCAATCAAACAATATATTTTATTTTTTATATTAAGTATTTTTGAAGACATTGCCATACCAACAGAAATTGATAAACCATGCCCAAGTGAACCAGTTGAAGCTATGATATTTGGTAGTTTATTTGAGTCTGGATGCCCACCTAATTTACTTTTATATTGCGAGAATGAGCGAAATTCTTTTAAAGTAATATTTTTATTTTCTAATAACATTGCGTATAAAGCTAAGGATCCATGCCCCTTACTTAAAATAAATTTGTCTGAAGTTTTTTGGTTTTTTGTATTTATCTTGAGGGTTTCTTTAAATAAAACCCATAATAAATCCATTATTGAGTATGCACTTGGAACATGACCTTCTTGGCTGCTGTAAGAAACTTTTGCAATTTCTTTTTTTAAGTAATTTATTTTCTTATGGGCTGAGATTTTTATTATATTTCCCATTTACATACTTTACCTTAGTTTGCACTTATTAATGTTATATCTAATGGTGATTATTATAACAAATTATCTAATATTACTTCTTAATAAAATCTAATAGTGATAGAGAAATAATTAACTATAGACTATTAAAATTTATAAAAAAATATATTTACCTTGGTCAAGTAAATAGATGTATATGATATTATTTACTTTTAATAATTTACTGAGTGAGGTTGAAATGTATACAGAAGAACATACTGAGATGTTAATTCAGATCGCAACACTGCTTGACCTTGAAATTGAGGAGGTTACAAAATTTATTGAAATAATGCTTGGCGGATATAACTTTGAAGATGGAGTAAATGGCTGTTCATTAACTACAGAAGAATGTAAATTAATTTTAGCTGAGATTCAAAAAAGAAAACCTAAAGTCTAAGCTTATGCTATAAATTAATGGTGAAGTAGCAGGGGTTGTTTATTATTTATTCTAAATAATGAATAGCTCAAATAAATTCTAATAGATCATAGGTAAAAAAATCTACTTTCACTATCTAAGTGTTCCGTAATTTATAAGATGTAAAGCACTCTGCTCTTGCTCATCAGTTAATTTATGCCAATGCTTATACTGCAACATTTGTTTACCAATAAGTTTAAGCCTTACACTGTCTTCGATTAATTCATTTGGGGCTATCAAAGGAGGATTAATAGGTGGTGCTTTGTTGCTCTGAACTTCTAAGGCCATACTTAACCTAGGTTTTTCAGCAAACTCACTACTTTGAGCTCCCCAATGAAAAACAGTTGCATCCCAAATAATCACGTCACCTGGTTTTGCAGGAAGCGCTCGAATTGAAGGTAAATCAATTTCAGCTCCTTCCACATTTTCAACCCCATATTTGAGGTCATGTTGTTTAGGCACTACATATATACAACCATTAAGTGGATTAGCTTCAGTTAATGGAACCCAACAGGTTAAAGACTTAGGGGAGTTATCATCAAATAGTCCCTTTCGCCCAGCTTTATCTCTATGAGGCGCCCAGCCAGCTTGATTTTCTTTTGGATCTACGTGCCAAGCCCAAAATTCAGGTAAAAACATAAAATTACCAAGCGATTCAGCCAATATATCATTCATGGATTGGAAAACGATCCAAGAAAAATCAGTATAAAATATAAATACTGGAGGAATTCCCAATGCATTTAATCTTTCTACTAGATTAGCTAGAGATTTAATTTCAGGTTGGTATTGAATTAAGGCAGATTGTTCGTGGAAGTATCCGTCTGTAGTAAATTTTTTTTTACGTATTAAGGAATTTTCTCGGACCGGCGTATTCTTGCTGGTAAGATTTTTATTTGTTTTAAGATACAAAAGTGGAAACTCTTCTTTTATTATGTTTAAAAAATTTAAATATTCCAATTTGCTAACCTTTTACCTTTATATATTCTTTAATACTATATATAAATTTTAATTTTACCCTAGAAGATTAAATAACAAAATGAATATTGAATGTTTAACAGAATAATTAGAATTCTAATATGTATAGACCGCCAATGATAAATTGATTTTTTTCTTTGCGAAGATTAACACTCTCGAAATGTGATAATTTATAGTTAAATTTTTCACACATATTTTCGATATATTTTTTTGAATGAGAATATCGACCAGTTTTTTCAAGAACAAATCCATCTGTATTTGTATGTTCTGTAGAAAAAACTAACTTCCCTCCTGATTTGTTTCTAGACTTTACTAATTGAAATATATCAGATAAATCTCCAATATAAATGAAGACGTCTGTAGCAATGAAATAATCAAAGTTTAAATTTTCTGTTGATAAATAATCTACGATATCTCGATGAGTTAACTTGTCATAAACATTTTTTTTTCTTGCTTCCTGAACCATTAAATTAGATAAATCTAGACCCTCAAGACTAGAACAAAATTGTTTAATTTCTAATCCAATCAGGCCAGTCCCGCAACCTAAATCTAAAACTGAGCCTAATAAACTACCAGAATTTTTTTTCAAGATTAGCTCAGAGATAACTTTTGGGACCTTGTATTTTAAATTACCAACTAGTGAGTTATCAAATTTAGATGCATAGTTATCAAATAAATCTTCTACGTATGCTCTAGGAGCAGAATTAGTTGTTTCTCCAGTTAAAGCAGCTAGATGATGTTTTGCTATATCAAAGTCAGGTTTTAATTTTATTGCCTGCTTATAATTTGCTTCAGCTTCTTGTAACTTACCAAGTTTTTTTAAAGTATTTGCTAAGTTGCTATGCGACTCAGCATAGTCAGGTTTTAATTTTATTGCCTGCTTATAATTTGCTTCAGCTTCTTGTAACTTACCAAGATCTTTCAACGTATTACCTAAATTGTTATAGGCTTCTGCATAGTTAGGTTCTAATTCTATTGCTTGTTTGTAACTTGCCTCAGCTTGTTCAATTCTACCAAATTTTTCTAACACAACCCCTAAGTTATTATGGGCTTTAGCAGAGTTAGGATTAAGTTCAATTGCTTTTCTATTACTTGTTTCGGCTTCTTCAAATTTACCATGTTTTTCTAATACAATCCCTAAGTTACTGTGAGGTTCTGCATTGTTAGGCTCTAATTTTATTGCATATTTGAAACTTGCTTCAGCTTCTTGTAACTTACCAAGATCTTTCAACGTATTACCTAAATTGTTATAGGCTTCTGCATAGTTAGGCTCTAATTTTATTGCATATTTGAAACTTGCTTCAGCTTCTTGTAAGTTACCAAGATTATTTAATGTATTACCCAAATTATTATGGGCCTCAGCAAAGTTAGGTTTCAGAGCAATCGCTCTTTTATAGCTTGCTTCAGCTAGCTCTAACTTGCCAAGAATTTCCATTATGACCCCTAGGTTGTTATGGGCTTCTGCAAAGTCAGGCTTCAGTTTGATGGCTAGTCTATAGCTAGCTTCAGCTTGTTCAAATCTTCCAAGATCTTTCAGTGTGTTTCCTAAATTATTATGGGCTTCATTGTCTTTAGATTCAATCTTAACTGCTTTTTGATTAGCAACTAATGCTTCCGATAACCTTCCCGTCTGATAGAGAACTGCTCCAAGAACTTTCCAACCAAATTGATGCCCTGGAAACTTTTGAGTAATAAATATTGCTAAAGCCTTAGCATCTTCATACCGCCCATTTTGGTAGTGTTCTAAGAGAGTATTTACGTCTGTTTGAGATGGTATTAAAGTATAAGATTTTGAGTTAATTCGCTTCCTCCTCCTCGTACTAATCCTAAAGTAATTTTTACTAGGAATTTTTTTAAATTATACACGTACAATTGTTTAGCATTTTAAGAAGAGCTTGATAAGAGGTAATAAAAATTCAAAAAACATATTTTTATAAATCCTTGATCAATTTTATTGACTCCAAAGTTACATCAGTAAATTTTTTACCTTCGGTTTGGTATCCATATCTTAAATAGAAATCTAAGGCACCCATTCTTGCAGTAATTATAATTTTTTTATAATTTTTTGTTGCAGCATAATTTTCTGCATATTGGATTAATTTTTTTCCATATCCCATCTTTTGATATTTTTTATCAATTGCCATTTGTCTAATTTTTAAGGTATTAGAGTTTAATATCTTTAAAACACAACACCCAATAATTTTTTTATTATTAATTAATCCTAAATGTATTTGTTTTGATTCATCTAAGAGATCGTCATGAGACCAATTTAAACCAAGCGGTTTTCTTAAATATAAATAGCGAAAGTTGAGTAATGATTGATACTCAGCTGTACCATATGTAATTTCTTTTATTTGCATTTTTTAATAGTAGCTATATTTAACTTTACAGAATGTTCACTATAGTAATACTCAAGAAGTATATAATTTCTCAATTTCTTTCGCTACCATAAATCCTGCTTCAAAAGCACTTTCAATTCTTCCATGAATTAACCAATCACCACATGCAGCAAGCCTATTGTCATAATCGATTAATAAGTCAGATTTAGTCTGTTTTTTAATATTTGCATATCGCCAAGCATGAAGGGCGATATGATCAGCTTGGCTAGTATCATGACCGATAATTCTTGAAGTTTCTTTAGTTAAATAGGAAATAACATTTTGATAATCATCAGATAAGTGCTCTTCTGCCCAAGCATTAGTTGAATGAACTAACATAGTAAAAGGTTTTGTTCTGCCTGGTTTAGAGCTATTGATTGATATCCAACTTATATTGGCTTCACTTACAAGTGCCGCATCCCATAATAATGGCAAAGCATTAGTAAATCCAAGCATTAGTGAAAAACAACCAACCATTTTTTTATTTTTCAAGACATTTTGGTATTTAAAGCATTTGGGAAGGATTTCTGCAGATTGTATTGCAGGAGCGGTAGATATAACCCAATCATATTCGCCTAAATTATTTAAATTATCATCAAATAAGTTCCAACCGTTAGTAGTATTCTTAATAATCTTATTAACTTTGATATTTGATTTAATATTAAGATTTTTAGATAAATATTTAGGTATTGAGTTCATTCCAGGCACACCTACATAGTGAGGGTATTCTGAGTCCCAATTAATTCTTCTTAGAATTTTATTATCTTTAAATTCTGCAAAGCGTCCATTCCATTGTTGAATCACATTTATTTTTATTAATGGCGCAATAAAATCTTTAAAATGCTTACTTTTAGCAGTAAAAAATTGAGCACCATGATCAAATTCATATGGTCCAGAGCGACGTAATGCCATTCTGCCTCCAACGCCTTGGCTTTTTTCAAAGAGGGATACGTTAGCAATACCTTTAAGATTTTGTGCGATGGTTATTGCTGAAATACCAGCACCAATAATAGCAATTTTCATTTTTATATAAAATTTTTGAAGAAAAAATTTTCTTTAATTTATGAATAATGGCGGAGAGTGAGGGATTCGAACCCTCGATACAGGTTAACCCCGTATACCTCCTTAGCAGGGAGGCGCTTTCAACCACTCAGCCAACTCTCCGAATATGGCGGTACAATACTTTAAATAATTTTATAAATCAATATTAGTTATCAGCAAGATTAAAAGCTTTATGTAATGATCTTACAGCCTTATTTAAAGATTTTTCCTCTAAAATTACAGAAATTTTTATTTCACTTGTTGAGATGGTGCTAATATTTATTCCTTCTTCTGCTAAAGTCCTAAACATTTTACTTGCAACTCCAACATTTGAGCGCATACCCACTCCAACTATAGATAATTTTGCAATTTTATTATTACCACTTATTTCTCTAGCTTTAACATGAGCCTTTACTTTTTTATTAAGAATATCTAAGGTTTTAGTCATATCAGTTTTGTGAACAGTAAATGTGAAATCTGTTAAACCATCTTGACCTATATTCTGAATAATCATATCTACATCTATTTTAGCATCAGCGACAGGCCCTAAAATTTGATAAGCTATACCTGGCATGTCAGGCACTCCTAAAACTGAAAGTTCTGCTTCATCTTTTATAAAAGCAATTCCTGAAATAATTGGGTTTTCCATATTTTTTTTATCCTCATATGTAATAATTGTTCCGTCTCCAGTTGCTTCAAAACTCGATAAGACTCTTAATTTTACTTTATATTTTCCAGCAAATTCAACTGCTCTTGTTTGAAGTACTTTCGATCCTAAGCTTGCCATTTCTAACATTTCTTCAAAAGTAATAGAATCTAGCTTCCTAGCTTCAGGAACCACTCTGGGGTCAGTTGTATATATTCCATCTACGTCAGTATATATTTGACATTCGTCAGCCTTAAGGGATGCTGCTAGAGCAACTGCTGTAGTATCTGAACCACCTCTTCCAAGAGTAGTGATATTTCCTTCTATATCGGAACCTTGGAATCCTGCCACAACTACAACAAATCCATCCTTTAAATCTTTTTTAATTATTTTTGAATCAATATTTTCAATTCGGGCTTTGGTGTGTGATTTATTTGTAAGGATCTTAACTTGATGGCCTGCATAACTTTTGGCCTTAATTCCTAAATTTATTAGAGCTAAAGCTGTAAGCCCACTTGTTACTTGTTCACCAGTTGATACAATAATATCCATTTCTCTAGGTTCAGGTGAACTCATCATTTCTTCAGCTAAACTAATTAATTTATTTGTTTCACCAGACATTGCTGACACAACGACTACAATTTGATTTCCTTGAGAAGAAAATTTTGCAATTTTCTCCGCAATAGCTTTAATACGCTCAGGATTAGCTACTGATGTGCCACCAAATTTTTGAACAATAATTGACATATTTTATTTCTTAAGGTTTTCTTGGATAAGACTCATCGCTTCTGAAATTTTCTTAATTTCTGTACCTCCACCCATTGCCATATTTTTTCTCCCACCACCTTTTCCTCCAACTTTTTCACCTAACAATTTTGCAATCTCACCTGCATCTATCGTATCTGTTAAATTATCTGTTACACCGACAGCAAAAGAGATTTTATTTTCAATTATAGAGCACAATATTATAACGGCACTTTCAAGAATATTTTTTAATTTATCAATCATTTCCCTCAATTGGTTTGTATCTTGATTATCAAGTATTTCTGCTAAGAATGCATAATTTTTTATATTAATAACCTTTTTTATTAGCTCATCACCTTCACTTAAAGCAATTTTTGATTTTAAATCATGAATAATTTTTTCATTCTCTTTGGTTTGAGATAAAAGTTGATTTAATTTATTAGGAATATCTTGAGTACCAGTTTTCAGTTCTACTGCAAGTTTTTCTAATATATTTTCTTGCTGTTCCATAATTTCAAGTAAATTATAGCCAGTTGTAGCTTCAACTCTTCTTACACCAGATGCAATACCAATTTCTGATTGAATTTTAAATAATCCAATATCACCTGTTTGATTTACATGGGTACCACCACAAAGTTCTGAACTATTACCAATATTTAGTACTCGAACTTTTTCTTCATATTTTTCGCCAAAGAGCATCATTGCACCTTCTTTTTGAGCTTCTTCTATTTTCATCAGTCTAGTTTGTGTTGATTGATTTTGTAGAATTTCTGAATTCACAATCAATTCTACCTCTTTAATCTCTGTTGGAGTTAGAGCCTTATTATGAGAAAAATCGAAACGTGTTTTAACACTATCAACTAGAGAACCTTTCTGTTCAACATGATCACCTAGAATAATTTTTAACGCTTTATGAAGTAGGTGGGTAGCTGAATGATTTCTTTTAATATTGCTTCGATGACTAATATTAATAGTCGCAGTACCTTTGTCTTTTAAATTTAAGCTTCCTGATTGAATAAAGCCTGTGTGGCCAAAGATACTACCTTTAATTTTATAGGTATCCGTTACAATAAATTCAAAATTATCACCTTTTATTACCCCAATATCTCCAACTTGACCTCCAGATTCCGCATAAAAAGGAGTTTGGTTTAAAATAATAATACCTTCCTCACCTTCTATTAATGATTTACTAGGCTTATTACCTTTAAATATTCCATCAATTATTACTTGAGCCTCAGTTTGTTCATAGCCAATAAATATTGTATCTTTACCTTCATATTCAAGAACAAGTTTACTTGAAAATTTTCCTGCTTCCCGAGCTAGTTTTTTCTGGTTTTTCATTTCTATTTGAAATTCTTTTTCGTTAACTGTTAAGTTATATTCTCGACAAACATCTGCAGTTAAGTCCAAAGGGAAGCCAAAAGTATCGTGAAGTTTAAAGGCTAAAGACCCTGGTAGTATTTTTTTCTCTTGATCAGCCATATCTTTTATAGAATCTTCAAGAATTACCATTCCATTTTCAATAGTCTCAAAAAACCTCTCTTCTTCTAATTGTATTTCACTCATTATATTTTTTATTTTAGCCTCAGTTAGCGGGTATGCAGTCTTCATTAAATTAGCTAGAGTAGGAACTATTTTGAAAAAGAATGCATTTCTACAGCCTAATTTATAACCATGTCTTATAGCTCGCCTAATGATGCGCCTTAAGACATAACCTTTACCTTCATTTGCAGGAATTATTCCATCTGATATTAAGAAAGTTGCCGCTCTTACATGATCTGCTAGAACTTTTAGTGATGGATGGTTTCCATCCTTAATCTTGGTAACTTCCTTAGCTTTATTAATTAGCGCACAAAAAAGATCAATTTCATAATTTGAATGAACGGCTTGGAGGACTGCGGCAATTCTTTCTAAACCCATTCCAGTATCCACGGCTGGTTTTGGTAGGTTTTTCATTACACCATTTTCATCACGATTATATTGCATGAATACTAAATTCCAAATTTCAATATACCGGTCACCGTCTTCATCTTTAGATCCTGGAGGACCTCCATGAATTAGATTTCCATGGTCATAAAATATTTCAGTACATGGGCCGCATGGGCCTGTATCACCCATCATCCAAAAGTTATCCGACGCATATTTCGAACCTTTATTATCCCCAATACAAATGATTTTCTCTTCAGGTAGTCCGATTATATTGGACCATATATCGTAAGTTTCCTTGTCATCCTTATAGACGGTAACTAATAATTTTTTTTCTGGTACTTGATATATCTTTGTTAAGAGTTCCCATGCATATAAAATTGCGTCTTTTTTGAAGTAGTCCCCAAAACTGAAATTCCCTAACATTTCAAAAAAAGTATGGTGTCTAGCTGTATAACCAACATTTTCTAAGTCATTATGTTTGCCTCCGGCACGGACGCATTTTTGACTTGAAGCAGCAGTCTTATATTTTTTATTTTCAATACCCAGGAATACATCTTTAAATTGATTCATCCCAGCATTTGTAAACAGAAGGCTAGAATCCCCATGAGGAATAAGGCTGCTAGATTCAACAATCGTATGTCCCTTGCTCTTAAAGAATTTTAGAAATAGAGACCTAATTTCTTCTGTTGTCATTATCTGTTTTTTTGTTGTCATATAAATTCAGGTGATTTACCAGATAAAATTTGATGAATTATTGATACATCAATACCTCTGCTTTGCATAAATCTAATTTGTTTGGCTTTCTCATCAATTGTAATTGGAATCTGGTTAAATTTTTTCTCCCATATTGTCTTAGCTAATAAAAATTCATCATCTTTAATATCTCTAAGAACGCGGCTTATTATTGATTCATCAACTCCACGTAATTTAAGTTCGTGTGCTATTTTACGAGCACCAAACTTTCTTTTTCTAGATAATACAAATTGTTCAGAAAACCTATCATCCGATAGCCAATCCTTTGCTTCTAACTCATCTAACAATAATTCTAAATCAACTTTACTTATTTCAAGGGATTCAGAGTAAGTTGAAATTTTTTTTCTAAGTTCTACTCTAGAGTAGTCTCTTTTACCTAGGTAATAGAGAGCTCTTTTTTTTAATTGAAGCTGATTTTTGTTAAGATTATTTATCAGCTTGACTATCTTCCTCTGCCATGTCTTGTATCTCTGGTAAGTCTTCGTTTGCCTCTGAGATTTTAGATTGATCTCTTATTAAGCTTTCAATTTCATTTGAAATCTCTGGATTATCCTTTAGATATTCTCTTGCATTATCTTTACCTTGACCAATTTTTTCACCTTTGTAGCTATACCAAGACCCAGCCTTTTCAATCAGGTTGAGATTAACACCCTCGTCAATAATCTCACCCTCTAAAGAAATCCCTTCACCATATAAAACATCAAATTCTGCTTTTTTAAAAGGTGGAGCCACTTTATTTTTAACAACCTTAACCCTTGTTTCTGCTCCAATAACCTCATCACCTTTTTTTATAGCACCGACACGTCGAATGTCTAAGCGGACTGACGCATAAAATTTTAATGCATTACCACCTGTAGTAGTTTCTGGATTGCCAAACATCACACCAATTTTCATTCTTAATTGATTAATAAAAATTACTAAAGTATTAGTTCTTTGTATTTGACTCGTTAACTTTCTTAATGCTTGAGACATCAATCTAGCTTGAAGACCCATATGTGAATCACCCATATCACCCTCAATTTCTGCTCTAGGTGTTAGTGCAGCAACTGAGTCAATAACAACCATATCTACAGATCCACTTCTTACTAACATATCTGTAATTTCAAGAGCTTGTTCTCCAGTATCAGGCTGTGAAACTAAAAGATCTTCTATATTTACACCTAATTTGGCAGCATATTGAGTATCTAATGCATGTTCAGCATCTATAAAAGCTGCTGTCCCACCAATTTTCTGCATTTGAGCTATAACTTCTAATGTTAAGGAAGTTTTACCTGATGATTCTGGTCCATAAATTTCAACTACTCGACCACGGGGTAAGCCACCAATACCTAATGCTATATCCAAACCTAACGAGCCTGTTGAAACTGATTGAATACCTTCAACTACGCTAGTATCATCCATCCTCATTACTGACCCTTTGCCATACTGTTTTTCTATTTGAGCAAGAGCTGCATCTAATGCTTTTTTCTTATTTTCATCCATTTAATGGGCGCCTTTAATTGATTGTTTTTTTGACACTTAATTATTTCATATTTGCCGCTATAAGGTAAGCGTCAATAATTGATTTAATGCAAATAGAACAGCTTTTTCTCTAATATCAACTCTATTTCCATCAAACAATGCTTGATGTTCAAAAATTATATTATTTTTTTTAGCAATTCCAAAAAAAATAGTACCGATAGGCTTGAGTTTAGATCCACCATGAGGACCAGCAATACCAGTAATACTTAATGCTAAATTTCCTTGGCTATTTTTGATTCCTCCTAGAGCCATCTCATTTGCAGTTTGTTGGCTAACGGCTCCATATTTATTTATAGTAATTTTCTTTACCTTTAAACAGTCAATTTTAGATTGGTTACTGTATGTAATAAAACCTCTATCAAACCAAGCCGAGCTTCCAGGTGTATTTGTTAGCTGAGCAGATAGTAACCCACCAGTGCATGACTCAATAGTGGTGAGCATTATTTTTTGCATTAAAAATTTCTCACCTAGGGCTTGAGTTAATTTAATTATGTCTTTAGATTGCATTATGAATAAGCATGAACAATATATAAGCATATATTGTAGCTCCGATATCATCGATCATTATGCCAAAGCCACCTTTAAATTTTTTTTCGAGAATATTAATTGGAAAAGGTTTCCATATGTCAAAAATACGAAATAAAATAAATGCCGTAATAAAATCTATTTCAGTAATTAAAATATCAGTTTCAGAAAAGTGGTCTAACATTATTAGTAATAGTAAAAAACCTACAATTTCATCAATTACGATACAAGAAGGATCATCCATTGCTAAAGCTTTACTTGTTTTATCAGCAACATAAATACCTAAAAAGAACATAGTGAAAATAAATAAATAGATTAAAGGCTCTGAAAGAAATTGTAGGAATAAGTAAAATGGAATTGCTACTAATGTGCCAAAAGAACCAGGAGCTCTCTTTATCAGGCCACTTCCAAAACCAAGAGCTAAACAAGTTGAGAAATTTTTTAATAGTAATCTATTTGGTTTCAAAATGATCATATCCCTTCTTTTTAATTTTATATTGGCTACCTTTGTCATCAATTATATTTAAATGTTTCTCTTTTTTAATCACACCAATCTTCGCTAACTTTACTGATGGCAATTTACTTATCATATTAATTTTATTACGGTTCCTTCTAGGGGCAGTAAAAATTAATTGATAGTCATCACCACCAGATAAAGCCATATCAAATAATTTATTTTTTTTCATCCAAGGGTCCATAGGTATATCCTGTAAAGATATACAAGCCCCAACTTTAGAGGCTTCTAAAATATGTGTAAGATCTGCGATTAGTCCATCAGAAATATCAATTGCAGAATGACTTAGTTTAGCCATTTTTTGTACTATGGATGAATGAAGCATTGGTTTCTCCAATCTACTAATAGCTTTTCTTGATAAACTTTCAGGTAATTGAATTTTATTCTTAAGCTTTGCTAGACCCAATGCAGCAAGCCCTAATTCTCCAGTTACCCATATGTCATCTTCTCTTTTTGCTTTTGATCTTAGAAGAGTACTATTTTTTAGTACTTCACCTAGTAAGCAAATACTAATAGATAAGGGACCTTTTGAAGTATCACCCCCAATTAACTCAACTTTATATTTTTTTGCACAGCTAAATAAACCTTTAGAGAATTCTTTTATCCAATCTTCTCTCAATTTAGGAAGTGCAATTGCTAGTAGAGCAAACTTCGGGATACCTCCCATTGCATATATATCAGAGATATTTACTGCGAGAGCTTTCCATCCTAAGTTAAATGGATTGGTATTAGGAAGAAAGTGAGTTTTTTCATTCAACATATCTGTTGAGATAGCCCATAAATAGTTATTATTTTTTTTTAGTAAAGCAGCATCATCCCCAATTCCTTTGTATGCTTTAGTTTTATATAAATTAAAATATTTATCAATTAATGAAAATTCTGAAGGCATTTTACTTTTTCTTAGGGCGGAAAGATTTAAGTATTGATTCTTTTGTTTCAATATAAGGTGCACCAATAAGATCTAAACAATATGGTACAGCTGCAAATATACCAGCTACTATTAGATTACCTTCTTTATCTTTAAGCCCCTCCAATGTTTCTTTAATAGCTTTGGGCTGGCCAGGTAGGTTTATAATTAAAGTTGAGTTTCTTATAACTGCAACTTGTCTGGACAAGATGGCTGTTGGTACAAAATATAAACTGATTTGCCTCATTTGCTCACCAAAACCTGGCATTTCTTTATTTCCAATACTTAATGTAGCCTCTGGAGTAACATCTCTTTTTGCAGGGCCTGTACCTCCAGTTGTAAGAATAAGATCACATTTCTTTTTATCTGACAGTGTAATTAAAGTATTTTTAATGATCTTAATCTGATCAGGGATAATTACTTCCTCTAAATCGAAAGGATTAACAAGTGCGTTAGTTAGCCAACTTTTAAGATTAGGTAAGCCTTCATCTTTATATTCTCCAGATGACGCTCGATCGCTTATAGAAATTAAACCAATTTTAATGAATCTTTTTTTCACCAATATGTCTCTTTAGTGGATAATTGATCAATATTAACATTTAGTGAAGGTTTACCATGAAAAAATCATTTTTAACATATTTAATTTCATTTGTATTCTTTTTTTCAAATTTTGCATACAGTGATGAAAATATCTTTGAGAAAAATTATCAAATACAAAGCCCAAAAGGGTTCCAATCATTCTCAGCAAATCCTAATACCAAAATGATGAGAGGTTGGGCTCAGAAAACAGATCTTATTAAGATGCTTGAAGATGGTTATGATCTAATGGGGCATTCAAATTTCACTGCTCCACTTACATCGCCAAATTTAGCTTTACAGCATGCAAAATCAATTAAGGCCGATATGGTTTTATTATATGACCGCCAAATTAATGATGCTAGTCGAGCAACAATGATTAAAAAAGCTCGTGAAAAAGCAAAAAAAGCTAATCGTATTAAAGAGACAGGAAATTTAACTGAAATTGAAATCAATGAAGATGATTTAGTTGATGAGGATGTAAAGTATGAAATAAATGCAACATATTGGGTTAAATTACCAAAGCCTACATTCGGAGCACATTTTATTAAGTTAAATTCTGATATAGAGTCAATTAATGGAGTTCAAGTAATTGCAGTTATTAAAGGATCTCCTGCAGAAAGTGCTGGGATTTTACGAAACGATAGCATTATTTCAATTGCTCAAAATTCTGTTAATAAACCAGAAGATTTAATTAGTGCAATAAGAAAAAATAAAGGTAAATTAATTGAAGTTGTTTATTTAAGGGGTGGTAAGCAATCTAAGGTTAAAGTTAAACTTTAATCATTAATAACATCTTTTATTAGCTTATAAAGTTGCCTAAAATATTTAGGAGGTTTGTTATCTTTTCTCTCTTTTTTAGTATTTGAGATAGTTTGCCTTAATGATTGCCTATCAATTTTAGGAAATTTATCTACAAATTCTGTTGTCGATTTATCATTACTTAATAACTTATCTCTCCAAGCCTCAATTATATGATTTCTTTGTATTTCTTTTTGTGAACTTACTTTTATTTGTTCCATAACTAAATGAGCATCAGTAAGGTCAATTTCTCTTAGTAACTTGCCTAAGTATTGAACTTGTCTTTTTTTAGCAGAGTTAGATCTGATATTTTTCAGCTCAATTGTAGCTTCATATATATTTGAGGGAAGTTTAAATATTTTGATATCATTTATGGATAATTCAGAAATTTTTTTTCCAAATTGTTGAATCTTTTTTGAGTCTTTCTTTAACTCCGTTTTACTTATAACAACATCTTTATCTAATTCTTCCATGACTTAATGCCTAATTCTCCCAATGATTCTGTATGATATCAGTTTTAATGAAAGTATTTTTTATGGCAGTAAAAATTCTTAACTTCTCTCAAGACGATTTGTATCTAATTTCAAATAAAATTTTAGATATAGCAAAGAAAAATGGTGCTACTGCATCTGAGGTCGAAATTAGCGTCAGTAAAGGTAAAACTATTGCTTCTCGAATGGGAGATTTAGAAAATATTGAGTTAAACAATGGTAAAAGTCTAAGTGCCACTGTTTTTTTTAACCATCATCAAGGGATTGCATCAACTTCTGATTTTAACGATGGTGCACTTGAGTCTTGTGTAATGGCTGCTTGTAAGATAGCTAAACATACTGCTGAAGATAAAGCATTTGGATTAGCAGACCCTACATTGTATTCTAAAGATATTAAAGATTTAAATATTTATGACCCATCTTTTGATAGTCAAGAATTAATGATTCAAAAAGTACTTGAATGTGAAGATTATGCTTTAAATTTTGATAGTCAGATAACAAATTCAGAAGGAGCTCAATTAAGTACTTCTGAGAATTTATTTGTGTATCTTAATTCTGCAGGTTTTGCTGGTGGGTACCCATCCTCTAGATCTTCTCTTAGTTGTTCTGTAGTTGCTGAAAGTGACTCAGGTATGCAGAGAGACTATAGTTATAGTTCATCTAGATCTTATAAAGATTTAAAACCAACCATGGTAATTGGTAAAGATGCCGCCCATAGAGCCATCAAGCGCTTAGATGTAAAGCCAATTAAAACTGGTAAATACCCTGTAATATTCGAGGCTCCAATTGCAACATCAATTATTTCTTCATTAATAGCTGCTATTTCTGGTAGAAATTTATATCGTGAAACTTCTTTTTTATTAGACTCATTAGACACTAAAATAGCTTCAGACTCACTATCGATTATTGAAAACCCATTCCTTAGAAAAGGTCATGCAAGCTGTAATTTTGATGACGAGGGCGTTTATTTAGCCAAAAAGAATATTTTAGATAAAGGCTTTCTTAAAAGTTATCTTTTATCTTCATATAGTGCAAGAAAATTAGGAATGCAAACTACTGGAAATTCAGGTGGTGCACATAATCTCATTGTAAGCTCATCAAATAAAACTCTTGAAGAGTTAGTTAGCGGAATTGATAAAGGTATATTGATTACTGAACTTTTAGGACATGGTTTAAATATGGTTACTGGAGACTACTCAAGAGGTGCCGCCGGTTTTTGGATTGAGTCAGGAAAAATTCAACATGCTGTAGAAGAAATTACTATTGCTAGTAATATTAAAGATATGTTGTTAAATATTAAAGCGATATCAAATGATATTTATCAAAATAGTTCTAAATATACTGGATCTATTATGATTGAACCTATGACAGTGGCAGCGAATACGTGAACTACTTTAATAATTAATTATTCTGCTTGAGAAATTTTTTGTGTTTTAGAATTTTCTGTTGAAATTGTTTCATTAAATTCTTCAGTATATGCCTCATAGTTGTAATCAGCATCTGCAGAATCTGAATAGTCAATATCACCAGAAGGCTTATCTTGCACAAGAGCTTCACGGTATTGAAGATATGCATCTCTTTGGAATGCGTATGGATCTAAAGACGCTTCATCCATAATTGAAGATGCATTTAGAAGTTCAGTTCGAGCATCAATAAATTGAATAATTCTTAATTGATTTCTTCCTCTAACATTATTTATATAGCTTATGGGGTCAAATGCTAATGTATCTGTTACAAATCCTACAGCATCTCTAGTTGTTGATGGCCCTATAAATGGAAGAACTAAATATGCTCCCTGACCAACACCCCAGTACCCAAGTGTTTGACCAAAATCTTCCTTCCTTCTCTCGCCGCCATTTATTGAATGAACATCAATAAAACCTAAAAGACCAATGGTGCTATTTACTATTACTCTTCCAGTATCATTGGCAGCATACTTAATCTTGCCTTGTAATAATTCATTTATTACAGTTACTACATCTCTAATATTATTAAAGAAGTTGTTAATACCTTTTACAACAAATGTGGGTGCTATATTTTTATATCCTTTTGAAACTGGCTTGATAATTGCACCATCAGCTACATCATTAAACTTATAGATTGCTCTATTGAAGCCTTCTAGTGGGTCTTGATTTGCATGAGTTGCACAGCCCGATACTTGGAAAATAAGCAGGAAAACAATAAATAATTTTGATATACGCATATGCTATAGATTATCCTTTATTGTGGTATTTAAGTCTATTTATAGATTTAGAATATTAAAAATAAAAGGGATATTGTTGTAAAAAAACAACATTAAGAGGCATCTTTAAATAAAGCTATAACTTTAGGTTTTTGGAGTGCGTGATTTACTATTGGGAAGGGGTAATCTGTACCCAACTTAATTGGAAAATTATTTGGTGATTTATTAAAAAAAACAGATGGTTGGTGAATTTCTTTTTTATTTAGCAACTCTAATTCTGGTACATATTTTTTTATAAATTTACCATCAGGATCAAATTTTTCTGATTGAAGAAGAGGATTAAAAATTCTAAAGTAAGGTTGTGCATCGCAACCTGTAGATGCTGCCCACTGCCAGCCTCCGTTGTTTGCAGATAGATCGAAATCAATTAAATGCTCTGAAAAATATTTTTCACCCCAACGCCAGTCTATTAATAAATCTTTTACTAAGAAACAAGCAATGATCATTCTTAATCTGTTGTGCATAAATCCAGTAGAATTTAATTGACGCATACCGGCATCAACAATTGGATAGCCTGTGTTTCCTTTTTTCCATGCGTTAAATTTATCTAAATCATTTTCAAATTTAAGATCATTATATTTAGGTTTAAAGGTTTTCCCTTCTTGGATATGTGGAAAATTTGAAAGTATTTGGAAATAAAAATCTCTCCAGATTAATTCATTAAGCCAGGTGGAAGAGCCTTCTGAATTATGCTCAAGCGCTATTTTTGCTAGATGCCTTATAGAAACTGTGCCAAATCTATTGTGTACTGAGAGATATGAAACACCTTTTATACCTGGAAAATTCCTATGGTGGTTATAATTTTTTATTCTTGTTTTAAAATCTTTAATTAATGTACGGCCACCTTTTGTTCCCAAAGGAAGATTAATTGATGAAATATTTGATGCTTTAAAACCTATGTCTTCAAGTGATTGAAGAGGTTTATTCTTAAATTGTGCTAGGTTGATCTTGTAGGGCTCACAATCGAATTGAGTAATTCCTTCGTTAAAAATTTTTTTAAGATGATTATTCTTATAGGGTGTAAACACTGTATAAGGACTATTATTTTGAGTTAAAATTTCTTTTTCTTCAAATATTACTTGATCTTTATATTTATAAGTTTCGATATTATCTTTTTGTAATGTGTTACAAATTTTTTTATCTCGTTCTATTGCATATTTTTCATAATCTTTATTTAAAAATAATGCACTACATTTATATTTTTTAATCAGAGAAGGAATTAAAATGACAGGGTCACCAATCTCTATAATAAGATCTGAGCCTATGTTATTAAGATCTTCTTTTATTTCTTTGAGCGCATGCCATATGAATTCGATTCTTCTATCATTTTTTATTTTTAGTTTTTCTAAGATTTTGGTATCAAATATAAAACAACAATAAACTGCTTTTGATTTCCTCAGTGCCTGGAATAGAGCATTGTGATCATATAACCTAAGGTCTCTCCTTAGCCATAGCAGACTATTGTTGATATTATTATTCACGATGATATGGGTGATTACTTAAGATTGTTGAAGCTCTGTAAAGTTGCTCCACTAGAATAATTTTTACTAGATTATGAGGAAGTGTAAGATCCGAGAGACTCCAAGCCCAGTTCGAATTTTCAATAATTTTCTTATCTAACCCATCAGCACCACCAATTATAAAGGTTACTTTAGAAAAGTTTTGCATCCAATCTGATAGTTTTTTTGATAGCCCTTTCGAAGAGCAAGAAGATCCTTTCTCATCAAGGGAGACAACAAAATCAGTATCAATATATTTAAGGATTTTTTTAGCTTCAAGCAATTTTTTTTCTTTTGTGGGTTTAATTTTATTTTCTGACTTTATTTCTACTAATTCAATTTTAAAATTATCGCTAATTCTTGAAGTATACTCAAAAAAAATTCTTTGAATTTCTTTTGGTGGCTTGTTTCCTATTGAGATAATTTTTATTTTCACAATTAAAGATCACTTTTAATTATCAGATACCCAAAGCTCTTCTAAATTATAATGTGCTCTTATTGTAGGGGTCATTATATGAATAATAATATCCCCCAAGTCTACTAAAAGCCAATCACTTCCAGATTCACCCTCAATTCCAATTAAAGGAATATTTATTTTTTGCATTTTATCTCTGACATTCTCAGCAAGAGCTTTTGCTTGTCTTGAGGAAGATGCACTTGCGATTATTATATAATCTGCAATAGAATCTTGCTTTCTTATATCTATTGAAATGATATCAAAAGCCTTAATATCTTCTAAGGCAATCAACACGTTATTTTTAATATCAATAATTGAAGTCAATAGGCTCTAATTTATGCTGCTTGAATCGCAATAGAATTTTTAGTTATAGTAATTTTATTTTGATGATCAACGTAGACTAAAAGTGGTTGATATTTCTCAAGCTCTATTTCATTGTAATTAGAAAAAGTAGCAATAATCAGTTTGTCACCTGGGTCTGCTTTATGAGCTGCTGCACCATTTATCGATATAATGCCAGAATCTTTTTCTGCTTGAATAGCATAAGTTACAAATCTTTGACCATTCGTTATATTATAAATTGATATCTGCTCATATTCTTTTATATTTGCAGCATCCAGAAGCGACACATCAATTGCACATGAGCCTTCGTATTCAAGTTCTGAGTGAGTCACTGATACTCGATGAAGTTTTGATTTAAGCATTACTCTTTGCATATTCGTTTTATATTGGTTTTAATCGTCACATTATAATCAGTTAGTCGCAGGGATGCAAAATTCTATGTTATCAATTAATCTTATCTTGCTAAAATATCCAGCACCAAGGGCCACAAGTTTTAAATCATTGCATGTTGGTTTTTTTAAATCAGCTTGTCTTCTTATTTCAAAATAATCAATTTCCCAGCCTCCTTTCAATAAATTTTCTTTAGCATTAAGCTCAGCATCATAAATTTTTTCTCCACTGATTACAGAAGAAGCACATATTTGAAGTTGTTTATATAAGCCGATAGCATTGCTAATATCTTTAGTACTAAGAAGGTTATTTCTAGAACTTAATGCAAGATTATTTGTACTCCTAATAGTAGGAGCCTCTATAATTTTAATAGATAAATTTGATTCAAGGACAAATTTTTTTATTAAATATAATTGTTGGTAATCTTTTTTTCCAAAAATTGCATAAGATGGTTTTATTAGTTTGAATAGCCTATCAATTACTGTAAGAACACCTTTGAAATGTCCTGGCCGTGATTTACCACATAATTCATTTGAAATCATTGGCATTTTGTAGGAAAGTTTAGAGTTTTTTTGGTAAATATCTTCTTCAGAAGGATTAAAGAGTATCGATACATCAGTATTATTCAATAAATTTATGTCATTATCTAACGTCCTAGGGTAGCTTTCGAGATCATTTTTTGAATTAAATTGAATAGGATTAATAAATATCGAAAGAATAATGTTGTTTGAAATTTTTTTGGCTTCAGTTATAAGAGATATATGACCTTCATGCAAATTACCCATAGTTGGAATTAAAATAATGTCTTCTAACCCTTTTAAATTTTTTTCAAGTTCTAGGGATAATTTAATTATTTTCATTAAATCTTACGAGCGTGAATTTTTTTAATAAATTGTTCTAATTTATTGAGCTTAATTAAAGACATCATTTTATCATTTTCTCTTTTTTTATTAGTAAGACTTGATGTCGAAATTCCAAGTAAATCATAGAGTAGCTCTACTTCGCCATTGCAGAAACTAGATGATCTGAAGGCAATAGTAGGAATTTTTAGCGTCTTAGTAATAATTTTATCATTTTTAGATGAAGTCATTGACATCACAATCATTTTTAAACCAGCATCTTCTAAATTTTTTACTTTAGTAAATAACTCTTCATCAGTTAAATTTTGTGCTTTTTTGATTTGTGGCATAAATCCTATATGCCCACAAACAGGAATTTTATTTAAACTCAAGTACTTCACAATTTCTAGAATATCACTATCTCCTTCAATTTTAATAATATCAGCACCTGCATTAATAAGTAATCTCGCATTTTTTAATGCCATTTTTTTATTAAGAAATGAATTACTTGGCATATCACTGATTATTGGTAAGAAAGGCGCTCCTCTTCTGACAGCTTGAGTGTGATAGACAACCTCACTCATCTTAACTTCAAGTGTGGATGACTGACCTTTTATAAGCATACCTAAAGAATCTCCAACTAAAAGTGCATCACAATCAATACTAGATAAATAAGAAGCAAAAGTAGCATCATAGCAAGTAATAATTGCAATATTTTTTTTACTAAATAATGTTTTTAAGTTGCGCATAATTAAATTAATTTTGGATTAAAAAACTCTCTTACACTATTAATCTGATAAATTCTTTCTATTAATATATTTAATGCAGATTTATCTTTCAATAGATCAATATTTTCATTATTTATAATGAGAACTCTAGATTGATGATGATTGTTATGAAAGTAATTACTATAAGACTCTGCAATTTTTTCTAAATATTCCGTAGAAATTTTTTGTTCATACCCTATATTCCTTTTTTCTACTCGCTTTCTTAGAAGGTCTACTGGAGTTTGGAGATATATAACCAAATCTGGAACAGGAGTTTTAGGATGAAGATAATTATAAATCTGCGTGTAAAGTTTAAGCTCTTCGTTATCTAAATTAAGATTTGCAAATATTGGATCTTTTTGAAGAAAGAAATCAGCAATTATTCCACTTTTAAAAAAATCTTGTTGATTTAAATCATTAATTTGCTCAGCTCTTTGAAAAAGGAAAAAAAGTTGCGTTGAAAGAGCATAATGCTTCATATCTTCATAGAACTTTGGAAGAAAAGGATTTCTATCTGCTTTTTCAGTGAACATATTAGCACCAAATTTATTAGATAAAAGTTTTGCTAAAGTAGATTTTCCACATCCTATCGGACCTTCAACAACTATATAAGGGAATTTTTCAAAAATATTCAAAACTATTCAATCCTAATAATTTTTTCTGGTGTTAGTCGATTTATTATATCTATTATTGCACCATGATTTGGAATCACAATAGTTTCATCTATATCTTTAAGTGGTATTAATACAAATAGTCTTTCATGCATTCTTGGGTGGGGAATAATTAAATTTTTTTTATCAAGAATTAAATCATTAAAAAGTAATATATCTAAATCTAGAGTTCGTGGTCCGTTCTTATCAATCCTAACTCGAGCAGCATTATTTTCAATATTTAGAAGTTCTTCAAGAAGCTTATTAGGACTAAGATCTGAATCAATTTTTATTACTGCGTTTACAAAGTTGGGCTGATCTAAAATTCCAACTGGAGGAGTTTCATAAAGTTTGGATTTACTTAAAATTTGAACACCGTCTATTTTTTTAATAGATTGAATCCCATCTTTAATCTGTTTTTTTGGATTTTTAAGGTTGCTACCTAAGGCGATATAAATATTATTCATATTTTTATATCTTCTATTTTTTTATTAGCAATTAGTAAATCTTGGTTTTTTTTATCCGATTCAATAAATTTAGTCCACCATAAACCGATACTTTTTGAAATTTCTAATGATTGACAGCGAAGTAACAAAAAATCGTAAGATGCTCTAAATCTGGGATGATTTAAAAGCCTGTAAATTTTTTTTGACGATTTACTGTTAAATCTTGGTTGGAGCCGCCATATCTCACTCATTGTTATTGAGAATCTTCGTTGTATCGGAAAAATTTTTGATTGTTTATATATTGTATTGTCAATTGCTTTATTTAGGGCTAGGGAAGAATGAGGAAAATTTTTATCATATTTTTCAAATAACTCAATGACATCTCGCCATAAGAAAACTGCTAATAAAAATCCTGGGTTTATAGATTTACCATTTTTAATTCTTAGATCTGTATTTTTAAGAGATTGTAATAGAAAGTTCTTAAAAATCTTATTATTATTTTTTAAAGATGGAAAATAAATATTAACTAAATTATATTTTTTAAATTTCATCATACTTTCTTCAGCATGACCTGTTAAAAAAAACTTCATGACTTCATCAAACAAACGTGAGTAGGGAACTGATTTAAGAAATTCCATCGAGTTATTTATTTCATTAAGAGTTTTGCTATGAATTTCCATTTTTAATTTTGCTGAAAACCGAATAGCTCGTAGAATTCTAATCGGATCTTCTTTATAACGTAACTTTGGATCACCAATAAGACGTAATTGGTTATCTTGAATGTCATTTAAGCCACCAAAAAAATCAATAATCTTTTTATCTTCAACATCATAATAAAGTGCATTAATTGTGAAATCTCGTCTTTCAGCATCTTCCTCTATTGACCCATATTCATTATCTTTTAGAACCCCATTGGACATTTCTATTTTTTTACGTGGTTTTGATCTAAATGTTGAAACTTCAATTATCTCTCGACCGTATATTACATGAACAATCTTAAACCTCCTTCCAATAATTCTCGATCTCTTAAAAGCAGATCTTACTTGTTCAGGGGTTGCATTAGTAGCAATATCAAAGTCTTTTGGTTTATAGCCCATTAAAATATCGCGAATTGCCCCACCAACTATAAAAGCATCGTAGTTATTTTTTTTTAGTATTTTGATGGTATCTAAAGCAGGCTCACTTATTAAATCGTGATTTATTCTGTTTGGTTTAAAAAAAGAATGAATTTTTTTTTGAAAGACTTTCAGAAGATTACTATTCATGAAATTATATCTTTGATTATTCTTTTTTCCAAAAAACATCACTAAATTCATTAGTTTTGTTCAAAAATCTAGCTAAAACAAAAAGAAAATCAGATAGACGATTAATATATTTAAGCGACGATTCGTTTACCTTCTCTGTTTGGGTTAATTTAAATAAATTTCTTTCTACTCTTCTGCAGACTGTTCTAGCTAAGTGACAAAAAGAAGAAGCTTTACAGCCACCAGGTAAAATAAATTCTTTTAATGATGGTAAATCATTGTTCATTTCATCAAGACTATTTTCAAGGAAATTAATTTTTACCTCATCAATTACCATATGATTTGGTATTGATAATTCTCCGCCAATATCGAATAAGTCATGCTGTATTTTCTCAAGAATAGTTTTCTTATCAGCTGGTAAATTTTCTATGAGAATAATCCCAATAATTGAATTTAATTCATCAATATTTCCTAATGATTCAATACGTTCATTAAACTTATCTACTCGAGAACCGTCAGCAAGACCTGTTTTACCCTTGTCTCCAGTACGGGTATATATTTTTGTTAGTCTATTTGCCATAATTTTCCATTGTATTATTCTACATTAACCTACTTTATTTATTATTTTTATCTCTATAATTACAAACAGAATGAAAAACATACAACCAATAGGAATTTTTGACTCTGGAGTGGGTGGTATATCTGTAATGTCGCACATTCAATGCTTGCTTCCAAATGAAAGTTTAGCTTACTTAGCAGATTCACTAAATGCACCATATGGAATAAAAAGTAACGAATTTATTACTGAAAGATCCAAAGCGGCCATTAATTTTTTAATTAAAGAACAATCTGCTAAATTAATTGTAATGGCTTGCAATACTGCTACTGCCTCATCTATTAATAATCTTCGTCAAGTGTTTCAAGTGCCTATTATAGGTATGGAGCCAGCAATAAAACCAGCTACTCAGGCAACTATTTGTAAAAAAGTTGGAGTTTTGGCTACCAATGGAACATTGGGTAGTACAAAATTTTCAGCATTATTAGAATCATATTCAGGTAATATTGATTTTTATACACAGCCTTGCCCAGGCTTAGTTGAGCTTATAGAAGAGGGAAATATTAATAGCTCATCAACAAAGAATTTAATTCAAAAATATTTAAATCCATTAATTGAAAGGAAAGTCGATACTGTTGTTTTAGGTTGCACTCATTATATTTTTATACGAAAGCTAATTGAAAATATTATGGGATCAAAAGTTAAAATAATTGATACAGGCTTAGCAGTTGCTAAGCAGGTCAAACATGAATTAGATAGATTTTCTTTACAAAATAAATTAAATAATAAAAATCATTTAATTTTTACTAATAGTGAAAATCTGAAAATGGAAACTATTATTAGATCTTTAATTACAAATCCAAATTTTGAATATAGCTATCAAGGTCATTGGAAGTAATATTAGATATAGCAAATTTTATAGAATATGGACATTCTAATTTTTAATCAATATAAGTGAGCCAGTGTTCATACTCTAAATTGATTCCTTTAACAGTATCAAAATAAATTTTTTGTATTGCTTCAGTTAAATCACCTCTTGTGCCTTTGCCAATCTTTCTTTTATCAAGTTCTCTAATTGGAGTAACTTCTGCTGCAGTACCTGTAAAAAAAGCTTCATCAGCTGTGTAAACTTCATCACGTGTGATACTTTTTTCGATTACTTCGACATTTAAATTTTTTGCAATAGTAATAACGGTATCTCTTGTAATACCTTCCAAAGCGCTACTCAGCGTAGGTGTATAAAGTTTTCCATGCTTAACTAAAAAAATATTTTCTCCAGTACCTTCAGCAATAAAACCTTGGGTATCTAAAAGTAATGCTTCATCATAGCCATCAGTTGTTGCTTCTTGATGAGCTAATATTGAATTCATATAATTTCCGTTAGCTTTAGCTTTGGTCATTGTGCTATTTACATGATGTCTTGAAAATGAAGATGTTTTAACTTTAATACCAGATTCAAGGGCTTCTTGACCCATGTAGGCTCCCCAGTTCCATGCCGCAACTATAACATTTGTAGATAATTCTTTTGCAGAAATACCCATTGCTTCTGCACCATAAAAAACCATAGGTCTTATGTAGCCAGACTTTAATTTATTTTCACTAATTGATTTTTTTTGAGCTTCATTTATTTTATTAGAATCAAAAGGTATTTTCATTCCTACTATATGTGCAGAATTAAATAATCTTTTTGTATGATCTTCTAATCTAAAAATTGCAGCACCTTTTTTTGTTTCATAAGCTCTTACACCTTCAAAAACCCCAAGTCCATAGTGAAGAGTATGAGTAAGAACGTGGGTTTTTGCTTCTCGCCATGGTACAAACTTATCATTAAACCAAATAAGCCCATCACGATCTTCCATTGTCTGTGGTATTGCCATAATGCCCCTTTAAACCTTTAAAACATTTCTTTGTCCTATATCAGGATATCTTAAATGACTTTTAGTTAGCATGATAAAATGAAAACTAATTTTAAAGAAATTATATATGAAAAAATTTTTTATTATTTTACTACTATTATCTACTTTATTGTCTTGTTCTAACAATAATTTGACTTTTAATGGTTCAGATTTTACGAAATATGAATTAGATTCTTATTTTGAACTGACTTCTCATAAAGGAAAAGAAAAAAATATAAATGATTTTAAAGGCAAAGTAATAGCAATATTTTTTGGGTTTGTTAGTTGTCCTGATATATGTCCTACGACAATGCTTGAGCTTAAAAATATTAAGTCAAAACTTGGAGAAAATTCTAATCAGTTAGAAGTTTTATTTATTTCACTTGATCCAGAAAGAGATACACCAGAGTTACTTAGTAAATTCATACCATCTTTTGACCCATCATTTATTGGGCTTACTGGCACTATAGAAAATATTGAAAAGATTGCTCAGCAGTATAAGGTTTACAGAAAAAAGGTTATACAAGGTAGTTCATATACGATTGATCACTCATCTGGCTTATATTTATTAGATAAAGAGGGGAGAATTAGAGTTCGTCATTCGTATGGGTCTGAGGTTAAATTAATTGTTGAGGACATTAAAAAGTTATTTTAGTCTATTCTATAGAGCTTAAATCCATTTTCTTTTAGGTACAATTCTGCTTCTTTGTAGTTTGGAAACAATAATTGGACTTGCTGCCAGAAATTATTCGAATGATTCATAAACTTCAAATGAGATAATTCATGACAAATAACATAATCAATTACATATTGTGGTGATTGAATT
This sequence comes from Methylophilaceae bacterium, assembly GCA_028122555.1. Classification (GTDB taxonomy): domain Bacteria; phylum Pseudomonadota; class Gammaproteobacteria; order Burkholderiales; family Methylophilaceae; genus BACL14. The sequence continues at coordinate 34,579 of JAOHSH010000004.1, read as the reverse complement.
AATCGCCAGTTTAGCCTGATTTCTTTTTTACTATTACAAGTTCCCCATCTTGTTTTAGCATTTGACAATAATATAGCTTGTACTTTTAAATTATTTTTTATACATAGATTTTTAACTCTTTGTGAGAAATATTTAAGAGCATATTTTTTAATCCAAGATAGAAAAAATTTTTTAATTTTTTGTTGCTCTGATAAATTTTTAAAGCTTAAGATACACCTATCGTCTTCTATAGATATATTATTAACTCCTTGTTTTAAAGTAATAAATATTTCCTTATCAAATATTTTAAATTTCTCTCCAGTACGAATATCAAAAGGTTCTTCTTTATGAGTAGTTAATAAAAGTTTTTTTTGAATCCATTTTGATTTTTTTTCTAGTAATAGGTTAATTTTATGATTTGACATTAAAATTGGCGCATTAACAATAAGACCTTTCGGTGTAATTTTTATAGTTAATGTTCGCCTATATTTTTTAATTAATTCATAATCGATCAATGATCCATCAGGCATTTTAAGCTCTTTAGTATCATATATACTAAACATTTATTTTTAACATTTCTGATTCAATCCAATTTTTAGTAATTTTATTTGCTTCCTCTGATGAGATAGCTGACGTATTAATTACTGAACCTATTGATACAATAATTGTTCCTGGTTTTTTAATAAATGAATTTTTTGGCCAAAGATATCCAGCATTATGGGCTACAGGGATAATATTTAATTTAGCTTGTTTTGCTAACCAAGCTCCCCCAATATGATATTTACCAATTTCATTGGGTTTGATTCTTGTACCTTCTGGAAAAATAACAATACAAAATCCTTTCTTTATTCTGTCAAGACCTTTTTTTAGCATTTGTTCTAAAGCTCTTTTTCCAGCTTTTCTGTTTATTGCAATAGGTGATGTCATAGCTAAGCCCCAGCCAAAAAAAGGTATCCATAAAAGTTCTCTCTTAAGCACCCATACTTGTGGAGGAAAAATTTTTTGGAATGCTAAGGTCTCCCAAGCTGATTGGTGTTTGGATAAAATCATAAATGGCTCTTTAGGTATATTTTTCAATCCATTTACTTTGAATTTTATATTACAAGATATCCTTAGCCAAAACAATATTGCCTTAGCCCATAATGAAATAAATTTATAACGAGTAATTGGCGAGAAAGGAAAAGTCATGATTGAAATAATTGTAAATGGGATTGTAAAAGCCCACATACCTATTTGAAAAACTATAGATCTTAATAAAATCATCTATCTTTTAAGAATCTTATCAACTGCTTCTGAAAGATCATTAAATATCCATGTATTTTTAGGGTAAGAATTTTTTTCAAATGTCTCCTCTCCCTTTCCAGTCTTAACTAAGATTGGTTGAGCACCTACTGATTCATAGGCTATTAAGTCTCTTGGAGCATCACCAATAGCAGGAATATTTTTTAAGTTAGTACCAAAACGGGTACTAATTTCTTCAAGCATCCCAGACCTAGGTTTACGGCACTTACAATTCACATCTTCAGTATGGGGGCAATAAAAAATAGCATCAATATGCCCACCAACTTGAGCTATTAAATCTAACATCTTCTTATTAACTGCATTCATTGTTTCAATATCAAAAAGTCCTCTTCCTATACCTGATTGATTAGTTGCAATGATAATACTAAATCCATGTTGATTTAATCTTGCAATTGATTCGAGGCTATTTGGAATTGGTATCCATTCATTAGGACTCTTAATATAATGAACACTATCTTGATTTATCACTCCATCTCTATCTAAGATAACTAATTTCATTTTTAATTAGCTAATTTAGAAATATCAGCCACACTATTTAAAGAAATATGTAGTTGATTTAATAAATTATGCCTATTAATTTTTATTTTCTCTTCTTTAGAATTAACCATAACATTATCGAAAAATTCATCAATAGGATTTTTTAAGTCAACTAATGAATTCAAGGCTTGAATAAAGTTTTTGTTTTTTAAGGCTTCAATTATTGTTGGGTTAAGTTTCGTTATGGTTTTAAAAAGTTGGATTTCTTCAATCTCCTCTAAAAGTGATTCATCTACTTCTTTAAATACCCCAGAAAATTTTATAAGTATATTCGATACTCTTTTGTTTGCTGAAGCTAGATCTTTGGCTTGATCCAGAACACTAAATTCTTGGATAGCTTTTAATTTACTAATAATATCGTTTAGATAGCAAGGTCTTGAAGAAACAACCGCATCAATTTCATTTGTAGTAAAATTTTTATCCTTTAGATAATTAGATAATCTATCATAAATAAAGTTTTTTAAATTATCCCTTACATCTTTTTTATCTTTAGGTGTGTGATTATCAATTAAATTTGAAAAATTAAGTGAAATATTCTTTTCTATCAATATACGTATTATCCCAATTGCATTTCTTCTCAAACTAAATGGGTCTTTATCACCAGTTGGTTGTTCGTTAATTGAAAATAACCCAATTAGAGTTTCAAACTTCTCCGCCAAGGCGGCATAGTCTCCGAATGCATCGCTTGGTAATGAATCACCTGAAAATTTTGGCTTATAATGATCCTCAATTGCCGATGCCAAATATTTAAATTGAGGATCTTCAGAAGCATATATTGAGCCCATTACACCTTGAAGTTCAGGAAATTCACCAACCATCAAGCTTAGAAGATCTGCTTTTGAAATTAATGCAAAGTCTTTGTAGTTAATATTCTTTTTAAAACCAAGTTCGGTTGAAATGTATTTTAATTTTACTGCGACCCTAGCTGCTCTTTCAGCTTGGGTTCCCAGTTTATTGTGGTAAACAATAGATCCAAGTTTTTTTGAAAGAGTTCTTAGCGATTGTTTTCTGTCTTGCTCAAAAAAGAATTCTGCATCAGCAAGTCTAGGCCTAATAACTTTTTCATTACCTCGTATTATATTTGTCGAGTCTTTTGGTGATAGATTTGAAACTATAATGAAATGATTTGTGAGGTGATTACTTTTATCAAATAATGGGAAATATTTTTGATTAGTTTTCATACTTAAAATTAGACATTCTTGAGGAACTGCTAAAAATCTTTCTTCAAATGAACCAATAAGTATATTTGGCATCTCAACTAGAGAAGTAACTTCATTCAATAAATCATCATCATCAACCACATGAAGTTCTTTTTTAAACTTTTTTGTAGCTAAAATAATATCTGAATATATTTTTTCTTTTCTTTCATTATAATTTACGATAACTCGTCCAGTTGTTAATAATATTTTTTCATAATTATCTGCATGATCAATGGTTAATACTTTTTCTTTAGATTCAAATCTATGTCCGAATGATTTGTTATTTGCTTCAAATCCAAGCGCAGATATTTTAAGAATTTTTTCGCCATGAAGTATAAGTAAGTTTTTTATAGGTCTAACAAAATTCACAGAAGTCCAACCGTCTTCTAATTGGTAGGACATCATTTTTTTAATTGGTAGCTGACTAATACAATAATTTATTATTTCAGATAAAATATCTTCAAGATTTATACCAGGAATATTTTTTTCAATAAATAAAATTTCCTGACCTTTCTCATCTTTTATTTTTACTCTTGAAATAGCTTGATCAGTTTCATTAATAGATTGTAGTTTTTTAGATAAAGGTTTTGTAATTTTACCATTTTCATCAAAACCAATCTTAGCGGGCATAAGTTTGATTAATTTTTTTTGATTTTCACTTTTCTCTGCGACATTCAGTATTTTTACCCCAAGCCTTCTAGGAGTTGCAAAAAATACCATATCAGAATCTTTAATAAGCCCCTTGTCTTGTAAACCTTCTTTAATTAATTGTCCAAATTTTTCTCCTAGGTTTTTAAGTGAACTGGGGGGTAGCTCTTCAGTCATAAATTCAATTAGTAGTGTATTTAATTTCATTTTTTATCTCTTTTGGAATTTAAAATTGAGATAATTTCATCTGCGTGCTTTGAATTGGCGAGAGGGAAGCCTAATTTTTTTCTACTTTCTAAATAAGATTTAGCAACTAAACGTGAAATAACTCTAATTCGCCCAATATAATCAGCCCTTTCTGTTACGCTGATAACACCCCTGGCATCAAGTAAGTTAAAGGTATGAGCTGCCTTTAAAACTTGTTCATATGCTGGCAAAGCTAAGTTCTTTTTAACTAAGTAGCTTGCTTGTTTCTCATGAGATGAGAAAGCTTTTAGGAGAAAATCCGAATCACTATGCTTAAAGTTATATGTACTTTGTTCAATTTCATTTTGAAGAAAAACATCCCCATATTTTAAATTTTTAGTCCATTGTATATCAAAGATACTATCAACATCTTGAATATACATTGCTAGCCTTTCTAATCCATAAGTAATTTCTCCAGTAATGGGCTTACAGGCAATACCTCCAACTTGTTGAAAATACGTAAATTGTGTAACTTCCATTCCATTAAGCCAAACTTCCCAACCCAAACCCCATGCACCTAAGGTTGGATTCTCCCAATTATCTTCTACTAATCTAACATCATTATTTTTGAGGTCAAATCCAAGATTTTCAAGAGATTTTAGATACAAATCTACTATATTTATTGGCGATGGTTTGAGTGCTACTTGAAATTGATAGTAATGTTGAAGTCTGTTCGGATTCTCACCATAACGACCATCTTTTGGTCTCCTACTAGGTTGAACATAAGCGGCTTTCCATGGCTCAGGACCAATAGCTCTAAGAAAGGTTGCTGTGTGGGAAGTTCCAGCACCAACTTCCATATCATATGGTTGAATTATGGCACACTCATTGTTTCCCCAAAATTCTTGAAGATTAAAAATAATTTCTTGAAAAGTTAGTTTCATATTTTATGTTTTTTAATTAGATTGCATTTTACTGCCTTTTTGAGGCACATCAAAGATTTGGCACTCAAAATATTTACTTAGATAATAAATTTTTAACTTTCAAAAATATACTAACTCTAAAATATAGTAATAAAATTAGAGTACATAATAAATAAATTATGAAATTGTTAAATAACATATATGGTGTTATTCCACTATAACCTTGAACATCATAACTAAGCCCTCCAGATGTAAATTGTTTTAATTTATTGATTACCTTACCATCTCTACCAATAAAGGCAGTAACGCCAGTATTGGTCGATCTTATCATCATTTTTTTATTTTCAATTGCTCTCGCTTGGGAGATTTGTAAATGTTGTTCAGCTGCAATAGATTTACCGTACCATGCATCATTACTTATATTAACTAAAACATTCGGCTCGCTAGTATATTTGTCATACCAAGCAATTTCGTTTCCAAAAACATCTTCGTAGCAAATATTAACTGCAAAATCTAATCCTTTGATTTTAAATAAAGGTACTGATTTTTGTTTTCCTCTACTTAGATTAGCAAAAGGAATATTGAGGTAATTTTGATAAATATATCCTATATATTTTCTTAATGGGATGTATTCGCCAAATGGGACGAGATGATTTTTACGATAATGGCCCTCATAATCCTTTCCTACAAGAAAAGCTGAATTATAGTATTTACCATTATCTTCTTCAATTGCACCAAAAATAATATAACTGTTATTATATGCAATATGATCCTTAATTTTGTTTATAAAGCTTTTTGGTATTTTATTAACTTCAATTGGAATAGATGTTTCAGGGAGTATGATTAATGATTTATCACTACTAAGTATTAGTTTTTGATAGTGACTAAGAGATTCATTAATCATATTTTTATTCCATTTTTTATCTTGAGAAATATTTCCCTGAATAAGCGTAGTACTAATAGTTTCCCCTGTAGCTTTTGACCACTCGATACTTTTTAGATATTGTCCAAATCCCCAAATAAAAAAAAGAAAAATTATTAAATATATTTTTTTTGTATTTTTCCTAAATATGTGAAAAATTAAAATAGCTGAGAGCACAACTAGAAATGAAACTCCATGAATACCAATGATTGGTAAATAACCAATTAAGGGACTATGAGGTACTTGAGTATATCCAAGTGAGAGCCATGGAAAACCAGTAAAAATTATGCTTCTTAGAAGCTCAACTAAAGTAAAAAAAGCTGGAATAAAAAATATTTTATTTTTATATTGGCTAAATAAAGAAAAGGGCAAAAAGAAAAGGGCAAGAAATAAGCACAAGAGGAATGTTAAAACTAGAGCCATAAAAGAGGGCATACCCCCAAATTGTTGCAAACAAATATAAATCCAATAAATACCAATAACAAAATAACCTGTTCCAAATACAATACTTTTGATATTTGCTGATTCATTCTTATTTGTTATAAAAAGAAGCCCGATTAAAGACAAGAAAATAAGTAAATAAAAATTAAAAGGTGCGAAAGCAAGGACTGAGATTCCCCCTAGAAAAAAAGGAAGTAAATATTTACGCAGAATATTTTGAAAAATCATAAATTGCACTATTTTTTATATGCAAATTAATACTTTAACTTTAATAAAGCTGATCGACTAGCTTAGAAAACTTTATTTGGCTTCTCAACATCATATTTTTTTGCTTCAATAGTTGTTGTCTCATCAACTTCATTCATGAATACAACAGATTCAACATATCCATCAACAATATCTAATTCCGTTGTTGGGAAATATTTACCATTTTCATCTGTATTAATATTATGGTAATACCATGTCCTTGCAATAACATCATTACTTGATTTCATTTTTAACTCTATTTTTTTTGCTGGCTCTCCTAAGATTTTAATAATTTCATCTGGGGTTAAGATCCCAATTAATTCTACGAATTTTGTATCCAAAGTTGGAAGTTCAGTCAAAATAGGCTGTTCTTCTGTATTTTCACTACTTTCATGATGATTTGCGAAAGATATACTATGGTTAAGGATAAAAAGAATAGTGATTAAATATTTCATAATTGTCTCTAAGTTATTATTTGTTCAGTAGAGTAACATTAATCTTAGTTAGTTCAAAAAATCTAATTCTTGGATTTCTTAGATTTTGGTAAATTAATGTTAATAAGAATTGAGTGAATTTGTCGACTGTCTGCTCTTAAGATTGTAATATCAAATCCATCAAATGAAATTTTTTCGTTTCTTTGAGGGAGGTAAGCAAATTTTTGGGTAATTAAACCACCAATTGTGGTAAATTCTTGATCGCTGTAATTTGTAGCAAAAAATTTATTAAAGTCTGATATTTCAGTAACAGCTTTTACTCTAAATTGCCTCTCTTGATCTTCAATAATATTATCTTCAGTTTCATCATAATCAAACTCATCTTCAATATCACCAACAATTTGTTCCAAAACATCCTCAATTGTTACCATACCAGAAACCCCACCATACTCATCTACAACAATGGCAATATGATTACGATTAGTTCTAAAGTCTTTAAGCAGTATATTAAGACGTTTTGATTCAGGAACAAAAATTGCAGGCCGTAAATTATCACGAACCTCAAATTCTTGACCAGATGTAAATCTTAGTAGATCTTTAGCTAAAAGGATCCCGATAACATTATTGATACCTTCTTCAATGACAGGAAATCGTGAGTGACAGGTTTGAATCACGAAAGGTATAAATTCTTCAATTTTTTTTGAAATGTCTATAACATCCATTTGTGATCTCGGAATCATTATGTCCCTTACATGCATTTCTGATACATTTAATACACCCTCTAGCATCATTAAAGCATCAGAGTCCATCATATTTTTATCAAATGCAGATTTTAAAATATCTGCTAGCTGCTCTTTATCTTTTGGTTTTAACAAATAATTTTTTATTTGCTTTATGAGTTCAGTTTTTTTCTTTTTCATATAATAAAATTTTATCTATTTAGTAGGGGTTTGAGAATCCATATTTTTTTAAAATATGGATTTCTTTTCTTTCCATTCTGTTTGCATCTGATTTATTATCATGACTATAGCCTAAAAGGTGAAGATAGCCATGAATTAATAGATGGGCGTAATGAGAATGAATTTTTTTATTTTGATTTTTAGCTTCATTTTTTATAACGGGGTGACAAAGAATAATATCTCCTATTAGGGGATCTTCAGAAAGAACAAATGATAAAATATTGGTCGGTTTTTTTTGATTTCTATAATTATAATTTAAAGTTTCAGATTCTTTTTCACTTACAATTCTAATCGTAATACTAGAATTTTCCTTAAATAACGAGCTTAGCCAGAGTTTACAATCTTTAAGTTTTAATATTTTATTTTTATGTAGAGTGTCTTGGATAAAGATAGAAATATTTTCTTTTTGCATCATTAACTTTTGCTAATATTTTCATAATTTTCATAGGCAACAATTATTTTCTGAACTAATGGATGTCTTACTACATCTTCTGCAGTAAATTGGGTAAATTCAATACCTTTGATTTTTTTTAGAATTTTTTGTATTTCGATTAAGCCACTTAACTGCCCTTTGGCTAGATCAATTTGAGTTACATCACCAGTTATTACTGTTTTTGTTCCAAATCCAATCCTAGTTAAAAACATTTTCATTTGCTCAGGTGTTGTATTTTGCGCTTCATCTAAAATAATAAAGCTTTTATTTAAAGTTCTACCTCTCATATAAGCTAGTGGTGCAACTTCTAGAATTCCTTTGTCAAACAATTTTGTAACATTATCATACCCAGCCAAATCATATAATGCATCATATAGAGGCCTTAAATAGGGGTCAACTTTTTGTGCTAGATCCCCTGGAAGAAAACCTAATCTTTCACCTGCTTCAACAGCTGGCCTTACTAAAATAACTCTTTTAACTTTTTCACGATTAAGTGCATCAACTGCTGAGGCTACAGCTAAATAGGTTTTTCCTGTTCCAGCAGGCCCTATGCCAAAATTAATATCTTGTTTTTGAATATTTTGTAGATATTGAATCTGTTTTGGAGTCCGACCTTGTAATTCGTTTTGTTTTGTAAGAAGTTCTGGGGATTTTTTTATTTTAGAAGGATTTATCTTATTGAGTTGAACTAAACTAAGCTGAATATCTTCAGGATTAATTGGTTTAGTTGATTTGCTATAAAAACTTTCTATTAGTTGACAACCAAGTTCTGTATTTTTTTTATCACCATTAAGAATAAAGCTTGAGCCTCTACGGTTGATTTCAATCTCAAGAACAGTGCTTATCTGTTTCAGATTTTCATCTAATGGGCCACATAAATTTAATAGGAGGACATTATCATTATCTGGGAGTTGTAAACTTTTTTTCATTTAATTAAATAATAGTGCCTTGAATATTTTTTTTCAAAATTTTATCGATTTTGACTGTAACAAATTTATTTAATAATGATTTATCACCTTCAATCTCAACCACTCTATTATTATCAGTTTTACCAAGAAATACTCCAGTCTTTCTTTTTGACTTACTATCTATTAAAATTCTTTGAGTTGTGCTCAACATTTTCTTAGTAAAAATTTCACCTTGATACATATTTTCTGTTTGAAGCTCATGAAGACGTTTTAATTTTTCTTCATGTGAAGTTAAATCTTCTAAGTAAGATGCAGGTGTGCCTGGTCTAGGACTATAAATAAAGCTAAAAGAATAATCAAATTCCAACTCCTTCATAATTGATTTTGTTGAGTTAAAATCTTTCAAGGTTTCAGTTGGAAAACCAACAATAAAATCTGATGTAATTGATATACCCGGACATTTTTTTCTTAATTTTCTTATAATAGATTTATATTCTAAAGTTGTATAATTTCTTTTCATTGCAGATAAAACTCTATCAGAACCTGCTTGTATTGGCAGATGAATCATTTTAGCTAGTTTATCAATATTGTTAAAACAATCAATTAAAGCATCGCTCATTTCGTTTGGGTGACTTGTACTAAAGCGAATTCTTTTAATTTCACTTATTTCAGAAACATATTCTATTAAGGTTGCAAAGTCAGCTATTTCTCCATTATCCATTAATCCTCTGTATGCATTTACATTCTGACCTAGTAAAGTAACTTCGCTTATATTTTTTGTTATGATTTCTTTAAGTACATCATTAAGTGGCCTTGATACCTCTTCTCCTCGAGTATATGGTACAACACAAAAAGAGCAATATTTACTGCAACCCTCCATTATTGAAACCATTGAAGACGGATTTATAGAGTTTGATACAGGAAGGTGATCGAATTTTTCAATTTCAGGAAATGATATATCTATTTGTGGTTTCCCATTTTTTTCTCTTGCTTTAATAAGATCTGGGAGTCTATGCAATGTTTGAGGACCAAATACAATATCAACATAAGGAGCTTTCTTTATAATATTTGAACCTTCTTGACTCGCGACACATCCACCAACTGCTATTCTTAAATTTGGATTAGATTCCTTTAATTTTCGTATGCGTCCAAGATCACTATAAACTTTAACTTCAGCTTTTTCTCTAATAGAGCATGTATTTAAAACAATAAGATCAGCATCTTCTTGTTCTTTTGTTTGAGTAAGTTTATTTTTACTTGCTAAAACATCATTAATTTTTTCAGAGTCATACTCATTCATTTGACAGCCAAAAGTTTTTATAAATACTTTTTTTCCCATTTAAATCTATTCAAAATAAGTTAAAAAAGCAATTATAGCTTTTTTTTGGAAGGTTTTTTAACTGATGCTGTATATAAGTACCTGAATGGAGTAACATTTTACAATGGAAAGTTTCCCATTATTTATAAATTTAAAACAAAAACCTGTGACAATAGTCGGAGGAGGTGATATTGCTTTGCGCAAAGTAAGACTTTTAATTAAGGCTAATCCAAAAATAACAGTTATTTCAAGATCAATTTGTAAGGACTTAGAAGAACTTTTAATTGAATCAAAACATAAAATAATTAAAAAAAGTTTTCATGAAACAGATTTAAAAAAACCTATTTTAATAATCGCAGCTACTAATAATGTTAAAACAAATAAACGAATATCAAATTATGCCATACAAAAAAATATACTTGTTAATGTAGTAGATCAGCCGAAATTATGTACGTTTACAATGGGCTCAATAGTAGAAAGAGATTCATTAGTTGTTTCAATATCTAGTGGGGGAAATGCACCTGTACTAGTCAGAAAGATAAGGGAAAAAATCGAGACACTACTTCCAAAATCATATTCTGAATTAGTAAATTTTTCAGGCACTTTGAGATCTATTGTTAAAAAGAAAATTCATTCTAGTATTAAAAGAAGAATATTTTGGGAAGAGTTTTATGAAAGTAGTTATATTCAAAATTTTTTAATAGCACCAAAAAAATTAAATATAAAATTATTTAATAAAATTTTACTAGGAATGAAAAATAAGAAAACAGGTGAAGTATTTTTAGTTGGTGCTGGCCCCGGAGAAAGAGATTTAATTACAATAAGAGCTCTTCATTTAATGCAGAAATGTGATGTTTGTATTTATGATAATTTAGTTTCTAAAGATATTTTAGAATTAGTTAGAAGGGATGCAGATCTTATTTATGCAGGGAAAAAGAAAGATCAACATACTTTAAGCCAAGATAAAATTAATAATTTATTGATAAAATTTGCTAAGCAAGGCAAGAAAGTTTTACGCCTAAAAGGAGGTGATCCTTTTATTTTTGGAAGAGGTGGTGAAGAAATTGAAAGTTTGATGAAAAATAAAATTTTATTTCAAGTTGTTCCAGGAATTACAGCGGCTAATGGTATTGCTACTTATTCTGGAATTCCTCTAACACACAGAGATCACGCACAAAGTTGCTTATTTTTGACAGGACACCTTAAGGATGGAACTATTGATTTTGAATGGCCAAAATTAATTGTTGAAAATCAAACTTTAGTTATTTATATGGGTTTATTAAGTTTAAATGAGTTAGTAGAAAAACTTTTAAAACATGGAATGATAAAAGAAATGCCAATAGCTATTATTGAAAGTGGAACTACTTCAAAGCAAAGAGTTCTGGTAGCAAAACTTTCAAATATAAGATCAAAAGTAAAAAAGTCAAAAATAAAATCACCAGCATTGATTATTGTTGGTTCTGTTGTAAATCTTAGAAGTAAGTTAAATTGGTTTAAGTAAAGTAAAGTATTTAATTTTTTGATTAAACTTATGCCGTAATAATTGGTATTGTTATTTTTGCAGTTAAACCTCCCTCAGGACGATTAATTAGTTCAAGCTTTCCATCATGAGCTTTAATAATTCTATCAGCAATAGTTAATCCAAGACCACTTCCACCTTTATTACCTCTTGCTTCATCAACTCTTTCAAATGGAAGTAGTAACTTTGATTTTTGATCTTCAGGTATTCCTGGTCCATTATCTATAATTGCTATTGTAAAGCTTTCTTCTAGAAGAGAAGCTTCTAAAATAACCTTACCTTTAGCATAAAAGAATGCATTATTAATCAAATTATCTATGCATCTTTGAAAAGCAAGTATACGAAGGTCAATAAAAAGTTTTTTAGGAATATCTGTTCGGATATTTTTCTTTTTTAGCATAAAATTATGCCCCATTCTTTTATGTTTAGTTTGAATATCTTTTAAAAGCTTGCCAAGGTTAACTGGTATTTTAGGCTCATCTTGAAAGCCCCTAGCAAAATCTAAGAACTGATTCAAGATATCATTAATTTCAATTATATCTGCTTCAAGACTTTCTTTTAGATCAGCAGAATTGGCTGGAAGCATTTCTGAAGCAAGTCGTATCCTTGTTAATGGAGTTCTAATATCATGAGAAACACTCGCTAAAAGAAATTTTCTTTCCTTACTGACTTTGGACAAAACTTCAGCCATTTCATTAAATGCTTCACTTAACTCTCGAAACTCTGTAACACTATCAAGAGGAAGTTTATCTACTTTGTGCCCATTTCTTATTTTATCAGCAGCATCTATTAAATTATTAATTGGTCGACTGATCCTTTTAGTTGTAATGTAAGCACCGGAAATTGCAAGTATAGCAATTACTATTCCCCAACCAATCCAATGCCATGGAAATGGCCTGTCTACTATTAATCTTGGAACAACTACCCAAAACATATCCCCATCAATTTCAAAACTTACCCATACGCCAGGAATATCATAATGATTAATAACAACAAAATTTCCAGGAGGGATTCTAGCAGTTATTTTTTTAACTACTAATTTCAAAAATGGATCATCAGGAATAGGCTCTATTGATTCAAAAGGGTACGCAACATAAATTTTAATATCACCTATATCATTTATTTCTCTAAATAATTGAATTCGTTTTGAAGGGGCTGCTGCATATAGAGATGCTCTAGTAAAATTTACTATTGTGATAATTTCTTGCGCTAGTGCTTCAGCTCTTGGTTCTCTTTCAAAATTATCAAATATTTTCAGTGATACAAGTTGACTAAGAATTAAAAGTGTTGCTATTAGGAGTACAAATCTAGATAAGAGCCTTTTCGGTAAAAAATTCAATTTTTATTCACCATCAGGGTTAAAAATGTAACCAAAACCCCATTTAGTCTGAAGGTATTTCGGATTATTTGGATCTTCTTCGATTAATTTTCTTATTCTTGATATTTGAACATCTATGCTTCGATCGAAAACATCTAATTCCTTACCTCTTGCTAACTGCATTATTTGATCTCTTGATAAAGATTGTTTAGGCCTTTCAGTAAAAACTTTTAATAAATTAAATTCACCAGTAGTAATTGGAATCCCTTTCCCGTCTTTAGATAAGCTTCGATTCTGAATATCAAAAATAAAATTTCCAAAATTGATTTTTTTTGAAGGTAATTTATTTGAAAAAGTCTCTTTACGTCTAATTACAGCGTTTATTCGAGCTAGTAATTCCCTTGGGTTAAAGGGCTTTGGAAGATAGTCATCTGCACCCATTTCTAGGCCAACAATACGATCAACTTCGTCGCCTTTTGCAGTAAGCATAATAATTGGTATTAAAACTTCATTAACCCTCAGCCGCTGGCATATTTGCAAACCTGACTCTTCTGGCATCATAAGATCGAGAATAATTAAATCTGCGGCATATTTTTTTAGAATTTCATCTAAATCCTTACCATTTTTACCCGTATATACAGTAAATTCTTGATCTTTTAAGTACTTTGCAGTTAGCTCAAGAATTTTTGGGTCATCATCTATTAATGCAAGAACATATTGATTTTTGTCCATGGGAATACTCAAATTTAAATGAATTATAATATTAACCCTTATAATCTTTATTTAATAGTAACAATATTGTTACAATTTTAGTATATTTTGTAATATTAGGTTAACATTTGAATAGCACACTAACTATCCGACTATAAATGTATCAAAATCTATATTTGTATAAAGAACTCACAAAAAAAATATTTTTTTTATTAGCATTATGTATTTCAAACTACCTCTTTGCTGATGTAAGATCAAATAAATTAAATACAGTTGAATCTGAGATTGTTTATGAATTAAGCGATTTGGATCAAATTAGAGATGCATTAGCAGAGTATTCAAAGGCAGAAGATAAAAATAATGCCATCTACGAACAAAACAGAAGAGCAATGCTCGATAGCGTAGAATTAAGATTTTTAGCATGCGATACAGATGCAGACGATACTCTAGATGTTTTTGAAGTAACTCAATGCCTCCCTCAAGTTGCAAGAATGTTTAGAGATGTTGACATTGACAATGATAATGTCATTACCTTAGATGAGATTGCAATACTAGCTAAAACTTTTGAAAGAAATAATAAGCAAGAGTCTAAACCATTAGCATTAGATAAAAATAAACAAGATCCAGCAGCCTCTCTAGAGGAATCTTCAGTAAATAAAAAACTATAGCTTTTAATTTCTTAACGTTTCAATTAAACTCGATTCTTTATGATAGAAATAATCACAGGCTCTAGTTATAGTGAGCTAAAAAAATCAATTAGTCATATAGACACAAATTCACCATTTTTAAATATAAATTTTTTTAAGGCTTTAGAAGAATCTAAATCTATTGGAGAAAATACTGGTTGGATTTCTTTTCCGATTATTGCAAAAAATAATAATAATATTGTTGGCTTCATGCCTATTTTTTTAAAAGAACATTCATATGGTGAATATGTTTTTGATCACTCGTGGGCAGATGCCTTTCATCAACATGGAGTAAATTATTATCCAAAAATGATATCTGCTATCCCTTTTACACCTCTCACAGGACAGAGGCTTATAGCTGAGGATATCGAAGTCAAGAAAGCCATGATTAAAGCAATTGAAAATATTTTATTAGAGTACAAAATATCTTCGTGCCACATTTTATTTCCTAATAAAAAAGATCATGAATTCTTTAATGAGATGGGCTGGCTTTCAAGAAAGGGAGTTCAATTCAAATGGCATAATGATTCATACCAAACGTTTAATGAATTTCTTCAAACACTTTCACATAATAAAAGGAAGAAAATTAAACAAGAAAGAAATAAAATAAAAAGAAATGAAATTATTATAAAGCGTAAGCATGCTGATGATATTAGTATTGACGATATAGATTTCTTTTATGAATGTTATTGTGAGACATATCGATTACATCACTCCACGCCTTATTTAACAAAATCTTTTTTTTATGAACTATTAAAAACTATGCCAGATAAGCTTTTAATAATAATTGCTGAAAAAAATGATACAAAGATAGCTAGCGCCTTTAATATAATAGGGGGAGATAGTTTATATGGAAGATACTGGGGGGCATTAGAATTTTTTTCTGGACTACACTTTGAATTATGTTATTACCAGGGACAAGAATTTTGTATTGAAAATAAAATAAAATATTTCGAGGGCGGTGCGCAGGGAGAGCACAAGTTAGCTAGGGGATTTAAACCATTTGATACATATTCTAATCATTTTATAGCTCAACTTGATTTTAGAGATGCAATAAGTAATTTTCTAAATGATGAACTGAGTAGAATTAATGAATATAGTAATGAATTAGAAGAAAGAACGCCATATAAAAAAACTTAAAAAACTACTCTAGAATTAAACTTACTAAAAAAAATAATACAAATCCTAAAATTAAAACAAGAATGAAGCCAATAATTAGAAAATATTTAACCCCGTTATTCTCAATAAATTTATCATCTTTGTATAAATTATTTTTTGATTGGATTCCACAAAATGCGGATAAAACACTTTTAATTATTTGAAATATTCCCATTACTCTTAAATAAGATAGTTACTAATTTTAAAAATGGTAGTGATGGAGAGACTTGAACTCTCGACCTCAGCATTATGAATGCTGCGCTCTAACCAACTGAGCTACATCACTATATGATTTAAATTACGTGGATTATACTTTTTTTCAACTTGTAAAGTCAAAATATATTAAACATTAAATCTAAAATGCATTACATCTCCATCTTTTAAAACATATTCTTTACCTTCAAGTCTCATTTTTCCTAATTCTTTTGATTTTTGCTCACCATTACATTCAATATAATCATTATATGAAATTACTTCTGCTCGAATAAAGCCTTTTTCAAAGTCTGTGTGGATTACTCCAGCTGCCTCAGGAGCAGTTGCCCCAATTTTTACTGTCCAAGCCCTTACTTCCTTAATTCCTGCCGTAAAGTATGTTTGAAGACCAAGTAAATTATAAGTAGAACGAATAACACGATTTAATCCTGGTTCATTTAAACCCATCTCAGACAAAAATAGTTCTTTTTCATTATCCTCAAGCTCTGATATGTCAGATTCTATTTTTGCACTTACTGGGACTACAGGCATATTAATTTTAGATGCATAAACTATTAGTTTGTCTAAGTTCTTATTATCTTTGAAGCCATTTTCATTAACATTTGCAACTAGCATCATTGGCTTAATTGTTATTAAACAAAGTGGCTTGATTAAATCTAACTCATCAACACTTAAGTTTGCATGACTTGCTAAATTACCTTGGTTAAAAATCATTTCAATCTTTTTATATATAGTTAGAAGTACAATTGATTCTTTATCTCCAGATTTAGATTTTTTTGATTCTTTTTGAATAGCTTTATCTAAAGTCTCCATATCAGCAAGTATTAGCTCAGTATTTATAATTTCAATGTCTGATAAAGGCTCTACCTTTTCGTTAACATGAATAATATTGTTATCATCAAAACATCTTACAACGTGCATAATTGCATCAGTTTCTCTTATGTTGGCCAAAAATTTATTACCTAACCCTTCTCCTTTCGATGCTCCTGCAACTAAACCTGCGATATCTACAAATTCTACAGTTGCCGGTTGTATTTTTTCAGGAGAAACAATAGCTCGAAGTGCTTCAATTCTTATATCAGGAACCTCTACGATGCCTATATTTGGCTCTATAGTGCAAAAAGGATAATTTTCAGCATCTATACCTGCCTTAGTTATAGCATTAAATAATGTCGATTTACCAACATTAGGTAGACCAACAATTCCACATTTCATAATACGATCCTATTTTATTATTTTGAATGAAGGTTTAGCATGGCTTTTTCAAATTCGCCAATTGTTAATAATGAAAAAATTTTATAACTATTTAGAATAGTTTCTTCAATAGCTAGTTTTTCTGATTTTGTTGGTTTGTTTAAAACATAGTTATTAACTATACTTTTTTCGCCTGGGTGACCAATACCAATTCTTAAACGCCAAAAATTATTTGTTTGCAATAGACTAGAAATACTTTTTAATCCATTATGACCACCATGTCCACCTCCAAGTTTTAACTTAGTATTCCCTGGCGACAGGTCAAGTTCATCATGAATTATAAGTATTTCCTCAGGTTTGATTTTAAAGAAATTAGATAAAGCAGCAACAGATTTACCACTATCATTCATAAACGTATTAGGCTTTAGAAAAAAATAGTCACTTTCTTCCGAGTATTTAGCATATAACCCAAAGAATTTCGAACTATTCTTTAATGATAATCGATGACTTTTAGCAATAAAATCTATCCACCAAAAACCACAATTATGACGGGTATTTTCATAGTTATCGCCAGGATTCCCAAGACCAACAAATAACCTTATTCCACTCATAAGTAACCATTTAACTCCACAATTGGTTCTTTGAAGAACAGATTATTCTTTAGACTCTTTTTTTGAGTCATCAGAAGCTTTTTCATCCGCTTTATTTTCAGAACCTTCTCCATCCTTTCCTTCAGCTCCTTCTTCGCCTTCAGCTCCTTCTTCGCCTTCAGCTCCTTCTTCGCCTTCTTCTAATTCAGGAGTTATAACTTCTTCTACAACAACCTTAGGTTTGGATACAGAAGTAATAATTGGATCATTTTCTTCAGATAGTCCAGTTAATTCTACTCCTTCAGGAACTATTATGTCTGATAAATGAATTGAATCTCCAATTGATAAATTAATTAAATCGACTTCAATATAAGTTGGTAAATCTTTTGGAAGACAAGCAATATCTACTTCAATCATAATATGAGACACAATTCCGCCTTCTAATTTAACTCCTGGAGCAATTTCCTCATTTAGGAAATGGAATGGTATTTTTACATTTAGTTTTTTATTCTCATCAATCCTTTGAAGATCAATATGTTGAATATTATTTCTTACTGGGTGCATCTGGAAATCTCTTAGTAATACAGGTTCTTTTTTTCCATCTAAATTAAGAGTAAGAATAGAAGCATGAAAAGCTTCATGTTTGAATTGCATAAATAACTCTTTACTATCTAATTCAATACTCGTTGAATCATTATTTCCTCCATATAAAACTCCTGGAACCTTTCCTGCATGACGAAGACGGCGGCTCGCACCCGTACCTTTCGTATCTCTTGTTTTTGCATTTATTTCGATTTTCATTTGTAATTACTCCTAAATAAAAATAGACCCGCGACCAGGCCTATTAGTTAATTATATATTTACTCGCTTATTAAATCTTATTCCATAAATAACGAACTAACTGAATCCTCATGGCTAATTCTTCTTATAGTTTCAGCTAATAACTCGGCAACCGATAATTGTCTGATTTTTTTAGTATTTTGTGCATTTTGATCAAGCGTAATTGTATCAGTAATTACAATTTCATCAAGCTCAGAGTTATTGATTGAATTAATTGCATCACCAGAAAATATAGGGTGCGTCGCATAAGCCACTACTTTATTTGCTCCGCGTTTTTTTAAAGCAAGAGCAGCCTCACAAAGTGTATTTGCCGTATCAACAATATCGTCTATTATGATGCAAGTTCTACCTTGAACATCACCTATAATATTCATTACTTCTGATACATTTGGCTTTGGCCTTCTTTTGTCAATAATAGCTAAATCTGAGCCTAATATTTTTGCACAAGCACGAGCCCTAACAACACCTCCAACATCGGGTGATACGATTACTATATCTTTGTGTTTTTGTTTGATAAGATCCTCTAAAAGAACAGGCGTAGCATAAATATTATCTACTGGTATTTCAAAAAAACCTTGGATTTGGTCTGAATGAAGATCCATCGTTAAAAGTCTATCTACACCAACACTTGTCAGCATGGTTGCTACAACTTTAGCAGTTATTGCTACTCTTGCAGAACGTGGTCGCCTGTCTTGCCTTGAATACCCTAAATAAGGTATGGCAGCAGTAATTCTTGCAGCTGATGACCTTCTTAAGGCATCAACCATCACCATAATCTCCATTAAATTATCATTGGCAGGATGGCTTATTGATTGCAGAATAAAAACATCTTTACCACGAACGTTTTCAAGGAGCTCAACCATAGTTTCACCGTCACTAAAACTCCCAACAGAAGCTTTCCCTAATTTAATGTTCAGATGTTTAGCTACTTGTTTTGCAAGTTGTTCGTTGGCATTTCCTGAAAAAACCATCAAACTTTTAGTGTTCACAAGTTTACCCCCTTATATTGGCTGGGGAGGAAGGATTCGAACCTTCGCATGCATGGATCAAAACCATGTGCCTTAACCAGCTTGGCGACTCCCCAATTGATCGGTTGAAAAAAAAGGGTGAACCGATAAACCCTTAACTATAAAACAATCAGTATCTTTTGGCGTTTTTCTTTTTATTGATTTTGCTAAACTAAGATTTTTAGCTTTTATAAAAATACTTGACCCTGTTCCAGACATTTTAGCATCCCCAAAACAACTCATCCACTTTAAAAGCTTGGCCATTTTTACATATTTTCCGATAACTGTTTCCTCAAGATCATTTTTTACAAAATCATGTTCGACAGCATTATAAGAGGACGCTATTTTCAACGGAATTGATGAATTTGTCAATTTAAAACCAGTAAAAATTGTTTTTGTATTAATACTTAGATTGGGGACCATAACAACATAAGTGGAGTTTGGTATTTTAATGTTATGTAAAATTTCACCAATTCCTTCTACCCATGCATTTAGACCATTGATGAAAAATGGAATATCTGCACCTAACTTCAAATTAGATTTAATAAGGTCAGTTTTACTTAAATTAAAATTACAAAGTTTATTTATGGCCATTAAAACTGTTGCAGCGTCAGAGCTTCCCCCTCCAAGACCAGCTCCAATAGGAATATTCTTTTTTACAAAAATATCAGCACCAAGGTGACGATCTCTTAGTATTGATTGCGCAGCCTTGAAAGTAAGGTCATTTTCAGGTTTAACAAGGTGGGATGAATTTTCAACATTTATCTGAGTATCTTTTTTTCTAATTCGGATAAATATATCGTCAGATAATTCAATTAATTGGAAAATACTTTGAATATTATGATATCCATCTTTTCTTTTGTTAATAACCTTAAGGAATAAGTTTAATTTAGCTGGTGCTGAAAATCTAATATAACCAGTATTTAAAAGATCTTGAGTTTTTGTCATAACATCAAATCTGAGATAAAAATTTTCAAGCTAATATTATTTTTCTTAAATACAATAATTTTTGGTACTAATCGGTTTTTGATTATTTTCTTTCCTTGGTATTGAACATTCCAATTTTTATATTTTATAGTAATATTATTTTTTTTTAATAGTTGTTGAGGTGGATTTATTATAAATTTTTTAAGAAAAAAGATATTATCTTTTTTACCAAAAATTTTGGAGATTAATTCTTCTGAATCCTGATTGTTGTCTTTAGTAAAATTTAGAACAACTTTTTTTTCCGGCTCATATAAAATAATTTCTGCAATTTTACTATTAAAGGGATTGAATATATCAATGGTATCCTTTTCATTTTCAAAATTCCATAAAATTTTACCTGATTGACCCTTTTTGTTTACAAAAAGGGATAATTTTCCATTGATCTTAAATTGGTTAGTTTTCTCTGAAAATAATGCCTTTTTGTATTCATCGTAAGAAAGAATTTCAGTATCTTTTTTTAAGTAGGGGAGCGAACAACCTGCAAGAAATAAAAAAATCAGAGTAACTAAAGTTATTCTCATAAAATTAATATCATCTAAATCGATTAGTAGTTTCTATCAAAACAGTATTGCTAGGATGACGATTAAGAGAATTCTTCCATATTTCTTTAGCCTCTTCTTTTTTCCCTTGAATCCAAAGAATCTCTCCTAAATGAGCTGCTATTTCTGGATCTTTATTTATTGCATAAGCTTTTTTTATAAACTGTGAAGCAATATCTATGTTACCTAATTTAAAATGAATCCATCCCATACTATCTAAAATATAATGGTTATTTGGTTCGTATGATAGAGCAATTTCAATATATCGTTTAGCCTCTGGTAACTTAATATTTCTATCGGCATATGAGTATCCTAAAGCATTATATGCTGTTGCATAATCTGGCTTAAGCTTGATGGCTTCTAAAAGAAGTTGCTCCATTAGCAATGTATTTCCCATCTTCTCTGAAAGCATCGCATAATCGAACTTAAATTCAGGAGAATCTTTAAATTCTTCCTCCTCTAGCTTCATTAAATCATATGCATCTTGACTTCTATTTTCAGTTAATAGTAAAGATGCTTTGTTTCTCAGAATAATTAGCTTTTCATTCGATGAGAGACGTTTTTTCTTTAGCTTGTTTAGCATTTCAATTGCAGAATCAACTGAGTCATATTTCGCGATGTATTCAGCCATTAATATTTTAGAGTCAACAAAATATTCATTATTTACTGTAGTTATTTTATTTAGCCATTTTAAAGTTTCATCAAAATCACCTCTATCATCATAAATACCTGCTAAATAGATATGAATTTGTGCAGGTTTAGAATAACCTCTCTTTAAACTCTGCATAAAATATTTTTCAGCAAGTATATTATCGCCTAATTCTATAGCCAGTAAAGCAACTGTGAGGCTAATTTCTGAAGAAGCTAAGGAACTATTTACTAACTTTAAAAATTGTTTTTTTGCATCATCATATTTTTTTAAATTAGTTAAAGCTTTTGCATATTCTAGCCTCACTTCATTTGATTTTGGATTACTTCTTAAGAAGGTTTGATAAAAAGCCAGTGCCTTTTCTGGCCATTCTTGACCAATAATATAGCCTCTAAATAGAGCAGCAGTTTCCCATTTGGGATTTATCGATTCAATTTTATCTAATTCTTCGATAGCTAATTTTTTATTACCTGCAGAAAAAGCTGCATGAGCGATTGCAAATCTAGCTTCAGGAATGTTTAGATATGGCTTAGTAATATCAATAATAAATCTAAGTGCATTTTTTTTATTTTCTACTTGAGATAAAATTTTATTAAGATATAAAAAACCTTCTGATCTAGTTTTTTCTTCTTTTTCTAGGAGTGTTTTAATCAGTGGCCTTGCTTTTGCTAGGTTACCACTTGTAATAAATAATTCAGCTAAAATTCTCTTTGGTTCAATTGATTTTTTGTCTAATTTTTGCCAAATATTTGCAGAATCCATAGCTAATCTTCCATTTCTAGCTGAGCCTGCAATTCTGGTTGCCCGTTCCGCTAATGAAATGCTCTTAGTTAACTTAGCTAGATCAAAATAGATATGACCTGCTGTATTTAAATCTCCTCTCTGGGTAGCAATTTCGGCTAATAAAAATTTATAAACAAATTCTGCATTTGTTTCTG
Source organism: Methylophilaceae bacterium (assembly GCA_028122555.1). Lineage (GTDB taxonomy): Bacteria > Pseudomonadota > Gammaproteobacteria > Burkholderiales > Methylophilaceae > BACL14. Next base: position 11,795 of record JAOHSH010000004.1, on the reverse strand, counting down.
TTATTTGTGCTGGGTGATTTTCATTAAATATTTTATTTTCTTTATTTAAATTAACTGTATCATTGGCAAACGCGAGGTTGCTTATACAAAATAAAATAAAAATAAAAATTTTCTTGGCTGTAATATTGGTCATATTTTTTAACTTTAATCGTTTATTGAATGCAAGATAAGTTTAAACTAAAAATGTTTTTCTTAATATAAGTTTTAATGACTTTAAAATTTCAATATAATTCAGTTTGATTTAATTTATCGAAACTTTTTTTTTCATATAAACTCATACATTCTTAATTTAATGGAAAACTAAATGACAGAAGCTACATTAAATGCAATGGATTTATCAAGGCAATTTGGAAGTAATTTTGCCGTTAGAGATGTCTCGTTTCACCTTAATAAAGGAGAGGTTCTTGGCTTTCTTGGTCCGAATGGTGCTGGGAAATCAACTACCATGAGAATGCTTACAGGAAATTTAGCACCATCTCAAGGTGGTGTAAAAATTTGTGGTATTGACATAATTGAAAATCCAAAAGAAGCAAAAGCTTTAATTGGCTATTTACCTGAAATTAGGCCCTTATATAAAGAATTTACTGTCAATGAATTTTTAAGTATTGCTGCTCGTTTTCATAAAGTTAAATCTTCTTCTGTTCATAAAGCTGTGGAAGCTGCAAAATACAAGTGTGGCCTAGCTCATATGAGCAACCGTTTAATTGAAAATCTTTCTAATGGCTATCAACAAAGAGTTGGTATTGCCCAAGCTATTATCCATAATCCTGAAATTGTTATTTTAGATGAGCCAACAGTTGGATTAGATCCAATTCAAATAAGAGAAATTAGAAAATTAATCAAGGAAATTGGTAAAAGGCATAGTGTTATTCTTTCTACTCATATTCTCCCAGAAGTTGAAATGGTTTGCGATCGAGTTCAGATTATTGATAAGGGAAATCTTGTATTTCACGGATCAATAGAAGATTTAAAACAACATCGTCTTGGTAATAAACTATTAATTGGGTTTTCAAAGCCACCTACCTTGACTAAACTTAAGACTATTAAGGGTATTGAAAAAGTTGAAAAAGATGAAAAGGGAATGTTCATATTAAAATTTAAAAATAAATATTTACCAGCAGAAGAAATCGTTTATTTAGCAGCCAAAGAAAATTGGGGGCTATATCATATAGCTCCGCACGTTACTAGCCTGGAAGATATTTTTATGCAATTAACCCAAGTCCAGTCTTTAGATAATCAACCAAATAAGGTTAAACAAACTTAATTATGATAATAAACGTTGCTAGAAAAGAATTAAAGAGCTTATTTGCCTCTCCTATGGGTTGGATAATATTGGCCTTATTAATGTTAGCTTTTGGAAGTTTTTATCTGCAAGGAGTAAATAATTATTTTGAAGTGATGTCTGGCTCAATTAGGCCTGCTGAAAGGGTAGGAGTTACAATATTTGTCGGGCAAACAGTTTATGGTATTGCATCGTTTCTTATGCTTTTTGCGGTCCCACTTTTGTCAATGGGATTAATTAGTGGAGAGAGGAAAAGCCAAACTTTACCATTTTTATTTAGTGCCCCTATTACATTAACTGAAATCGTAGTTGGAAAGTTTTTAGGACTAATAATTTTTTTAAGTATTCTAGTTGCTTATATTCTTTTAATGCTCTCTACCTTAAATATTTGGTCGGATATTGATTTTGGTTATTTGCTTTCTAATTCTTTGGGGCTGATTTTATTAGCAGCAAGCTTTTCTGCATTAGGTATTTATTTCTCATCTTTGACAAGTCAGCCAATTGTTGCAGCAATATTAAGCTTCATTGCATTATTTGCATTAATGGGATTAGATAAGTTTTTTGGTAGTCAACCTAATCATTGGTTTGGCTATATTTCTCTTATGAAGCATTTTCAATCTTTTTCCAGAGGAATAATAGACAGTAAGGATATTATTTACTTTATTTTATTTATTACAACCTTCTTAGTTTTAACCATTAGACGTCTAGATTCAGATAGGCTGAGAGGTTAATTTTTATGAAAGATAACTCAAAACTTAAATTACAGCTTTTAATCCAAAATTGGTTTTTTGTTTTACTATTCGCAATTATGGTAATTTTGTTTGGCTATTTATCAAATCAATTTGTTTTAACAAAAGATGTTACACAAGCAAATCGGAACACTCTTACACAGGGAAGCATTGAGGTTCTAGAAAACATGCCAAACCCTATTAAATTAACTGTTTTTGCTACAAAGGATGATGTTAATAATGGAGATACATTTAGACAAGGAATCATAAATTTTATATCTCGCTATCAAAGAACAAAGAGTGACATAAGTATAAAATTTATAAGTCCTGTTGAAGAGCCTAAAATAGCCCAAGAGATGGGTATCAGGTCTGATGGTGAAGTCATTGTGGAGTATAACAAAAGGACAGAGCATATTTCCCCTCCTTTTGCAGAACAGGATCTGACAAATTTATTTGTAAGACTAACTCGAACAAATGAACAACCTATTATGTATCTAGATGGCCATGGAGAAAAAAATTTACTAGGTGTTAAGAATAATGATTTAGGTGAATTTGGTAAGCAGTTAGAAAAGAAAGGATTTAAATTCTCAAATCCAGATTTGACAGTAGTAAAGGAAGTACCAAAAGAGGGCGGTTTATTAGTAATTGCGAGTCCTCAAGTCAACGTTAGTAAGGTTGAGTCTAATAAAATTGTTAGATATCTTCAGAGTGGAGGAAATATACTTTGGTTATTGGATGATGATAATCTTAGAGGTCTCGAAAATGTTGCTGAATATTTAGGTTTAAAAGTTTCAAAGGGTAAGGTAGTAGACCCTTCTTCTTCACAATTCGGAGCAAATGAAAATGTTTCATTTGCGACTTTCTATGGCGATCACCCAATTACAAATAATTTTATGTTGAGAACTTTGTATTCAGGAGCTCATGAAGTATTTGCAAAAGGGACATTTGAGAATGGTTGGGAAGTTAGTAAGTTAATAGAAGTTGCTGGAAATGGTTGGCTTGCTGGAGAAGATAAGGGTGAGTCACAAAAATTAATTTTTGATAAAGCTAAAGACAAGAAAGGTCCAATTAATATAGGAATAGCTTTTACTAGAAAATTTGAAGAAAAAGGTCAAAGAGTTATTGTAATTGGTAATGCTGCATTTCTATCAAATAGCTTTATAACCTCTGGCGGTAACTTGGATCTTGGAATTAATATGATTAATTGGTTGGCTGGAGATGATCAGTTAATCACAATTCAGCCAATGCTGCTTAAAGATGTAAATGTTACTATTCCGAATGATAGTAAATCTGTTTTTCTTGCCTGGACTATTTTTCATAGCTTTCAATATTTTATTCCTTTAATTCTATTTATTGCTGGTTTTGCAATTTGGTTTAGAAGGCGAAAAGCATAATCGTTATGAAAAGTAGATGGCTAACAAATATTATCTTACTAGTTATAGTTTTAATTACTCTAATATTATCATGGACTATTTTTCAGAAAGAGCCCATTGAGTCAACTAAGTTTGAATTAACTCAATTTAAGCTATCAGATTTTGATGAAGTAAAAATAGATTTTCCTTCTAAAATAAGTACTCATTTTAAAATTATTGATAACCACTGGAGAATGCTGTCACCCTTCAAAGCAAGGGCAGATGAACTTTATGTGTATCGAATACTTTCTATTCTTGCAACTTCTAGTTTAGAAAAATTAAGTGCTGATGATTTATCAAAGTATGGATTAGATCAACCAAATTTGAAAATAACCTTTTTAGCTGATGAACATAATGAAGTAATCTTATTTGGAACATATAATCCAATTAATGAAGATCAATATGTACTATATAGAGATAATGTTTTTCTCGTCAGTGGTGGATTTTCTGAAACAGCATCCTTCATGCCCGTTGAGTTAATAGATAAGAATCCTATTGCAAAATATGAAATAATAAAAAGTTTTGATTTTTCTCGTCTTGAACAGTGGCAAGATTCTCACCTTAAATTAAATTTTAATAGTAATAAAGTTTGGAGTGTTGAAGGTAAAAATATTTCAGTTATTCAAGCTGAGGCAAACGAATGGTATGAGATGACATGGATGAATATTCCAGCAAAATCTGTTGAGCCATATAAAATAGACCAAAGAGTGGGATATAAAAGTTTTGATATTTTACTTAAAAATAATAAAAAGTTAAATTTTTATAGGATTCAAGAATCCCCTGAGCTTCTTTTATTTAGAGAAGATGAAGGTTTGTTATACCACTTTCCTAGTGATTTAGGTTTTACAATGCTTAATCCTCACGTCCAACAAAAAGAAGAAAAGTAATGCCAGAACTACCGGAGGTTGAAGTTACCCGGCTTGGACTAAAACCACTCTTAAAACTTAATGTTGAGAAAGTAGTTATCAGAAATTATTCATTACGTTGGCCTATTAATTCCTCACTGCCAGAGGTATTAAAAAATCAAACTCTGTTAGATTTAAGTAGAAGAGGAAAATATATACTTGCTAAGTTTACTAGTGGGACCCTTATTATTCACCTTGGGATGTCGGGTAGAATATGTCTTGTCTCTCATGAAGAATCATTAAATAAGCATGACCATCTAGATATTCAATTTAAGAAAAATAATTTAATTTTACGATATCATGACCCAAGGAGGTTCGGTTCAATTATATGGACAGAAGATGATCCTTATAGTCATAAGCTTATAAAAAACTTAGGACCAGAACCACTTAAAAAGGAGTTTAATGCCGAATATCTTATTGTTAGGTTAAAGAATAAAAAACAGTGTATTAAAAATGCAATTATGGATAGCCACGTAGTTGTGGGTGTTGGTAATATTTATGCAAGTGAAGCTCTTTATCATGCTGGGATTAGGCCCCACCGAATATCAAAAAAAATTTCAATGAAAGAAATTGTTACTTTAGTTCAGTCAATAAAAAATGTAATTAAAGAAGCCATAATTAAGGGAGGAAGCACCATGAATGATTTTTTTGATGTAAATGGTGAAAATGGCTACTTTCAGAATGACCATAAGGTTTATGACAGAGAAGATGAGCCATGTTTTAAATGTCAATTTCCAATAAAACAATTAAAACTAGGACAACGATCAAGTTTTTTTTGTAAAAAATGCCAGAAATAAATTTTTTATAAACCTATAAGAAATATTTATAAATTATTACGATAAGCATTACTAAGAAAATAGTTAAGATAATTTTCACAAAGTTTTTTAACTTTTTAATTTCATTTTTAATTTTTTTATTCTCATTTTCAAAAATATTATATTGTTTATTGATATCATTCTTAAGATAAGAATGGATGAGTTTTGGAAGTTTAGGAGCAATATTGACCCACTCAGGAAATTCTTTTCTAATTGATTTGATGAAACTCCTTGGGCCGTATTGCTCTGAAAGCCAATTTTCAAGATAAGGTTGTGCTGTTTTCCAAAGATCTAAGTTTGGGTCTAAATCTCTTCCCAAACCTTCAACATTCAATAGTGTTTTTTGAAGCATTGTTAATTGTGGCTGAATTTCCATATTAAATTCACGTGAAGTTTGAAACAACCTTACTAATAACTTACCAAATGATATTTCTTTTAGTGGTTTTTCGAATATTGGTTCACATACTGAACGAATAGCATTTTCAAAGTCTTCAATTGATGTATCTTTAGGTACCCATCCTGATTCAATATGGGCCAAAGCAACTGCATGGTAATCTCTTTTAAAAAAAGCAGAAAAATTTCGTGCAAGATAATATTTATCTTGGTCATTTAATGATGCCATTATTCCAAAATCCATAGCTATATATCTTCCATCTTTAGCCACTTGAATATTCCCGGGGTGCATATCTGCATGGAAAAAACCATCTCGGAAAACTTGAGTAAAGAATATTTCTACTCCATCTTTAGCTAATTTAGGTATATTAATTTTATTTTTTTTTATTTTCTCGATGTTACTTATAGGTGTTCCAGACATTCTCTCCATGACCATTACTTTTTCATTACAATAATCCCAATAAACTTCAGGAACTATAAGAAGTTTTTTATCTTTAAAATTTTCACCAAGATGGCTACAATGTGCAGCTTCTAAAAGAAGATTAAGTTCGGATTTAGTATGTTTTGAGAATTCTTCTACTACCTCTTGTGGTTTTAATCTTTTACCATCAGGCCATATATTTTCGAGTAGCCATGCAAAAATTCTAAGTAATTTAATATCTTTCTCAATAGCTATATTAATATTTGGCCTTAAAATTTTAACAGCAACTTTCTGACCATCTAGTAATTCAGCAAAATGTACTTGAGCAACTGATGCACTGGCTATAGGTTCTTTAGAGAATACTTTAAAAATATCATTTATTTTTCTTCTATAAGATTTTTCTATTTGAAATTTAACATTGCCATAATTAAATGGAGGAACCTGATCTTGAAGTTTTGCTAATTCGTCTGCTATATCGACAGGTAGTAAGTCTCTCCTGGTTGATAGCATTTGTCCAAACTTAACAAAGATTGGCCCAAGCTGCTCAAGAGCCAATCTTAATCTAACTGACCTACTAAGTTTTTTTACTTGTAAAATACGAAAAGGATAAAGAAGAATTTGTATTGCAAAAATTTTTTTCGAACTTAAAAATTCATCTAATCTAAATTTTATTATTACAAATATTATTTTTAGAAATCTAAAAATACTCATGATTTTGTCTTTTTTATTATTTTTTCTATTCTTGCTTCAAATATTTCAGTACTTTCAACAATTTCATCCACTTTCCTATTAAAATTTTCAAGGTTTCTTTTTTTAGCAATAATTTGATTTTCTTCTTGCCAATATTCTAAAAGTGAGCCTGCTATATTTTCTATATTTTTTTTACTGTTTGTAGCAACTTTTTTTAAAATATTTGTTGTATGTAATGCAGGTAAATCTCCAATATATGAGCTCAAATCTTCTTCAACATCCCATCTAATTTTTTTAAGTACTTCTGAAACATCCTTTGCAAGGTCTAAATCTCCTTCAATAGAAATATTTGTATTCTTATTTTTTATAAGTTGATTAAAAAAATCATTAACTGTTAACTTAATACTACAGTCAAAAACTTCCGATTCATTTATTGATTGTAGTAATCCAATTTCATTTACTTTAAAAATAGTTTTTAAATCAGAAATTTCAATAACTATTATTTTATTTTGGTGATGAATAAGTGTAGTTTGCATCCAATCATTTTGGGATAAAAGATGATTTAAGATTATTTTTTTAATTTTATTTATCAAAATTTATACCCTTTGTGTATGCAAACAATACCTGCTGATAAATTCATAAAGCTTGTATTTTCGAAACCTTGTTTTTTTAATAGCTCTAAAAGTTGATTTTGATCTGGGTGCATTCGAATTGATTCAACTAGATATTTATAACTTTGCTCATCTTTAGCAAAGAACTTACCTAGCTTAGGAACTATATTGAAGGAAAATTTATCATAAATTTTTCTTAAAGGTTGCCATATTTTAGAAAATTCGAGTATCACTATTTTTCCACCTGGTGAAAGTACCCGATATATTTCCTTTAACGCTTGTTCTTTATTTGTCATATTTCTCAGTCCAAATCCAATTGTTACACAATCAAAATAATTATTTGGAAATGGCAATGCTTCTGCATCGCAAAGAATTGCTGGGACAACCCTACCTTGGTTAATTAATTTCCTTTTTCCTTCTTTTAACATTGATAAATTTATATCTGTGTGAAATATTTCAAATTCCTTATTTTTTTTTAAAAATTCTAAAGTAATATCAGCTGTACCTGCTGCAATATCAAGTATTTTAGACTTAGACTTTAATATTGTTGTTTCAGTTAATATTTTTTTCCATACGTGATGAAGACCTAAAGACATTAAATTATTCATCAGATCGTAATTTGTCGCTACCGAATTAAATACGGCTTTTACTTTTTTTCTTTTCTCATTCCTAGGGATAGCTTCATAGCCAAAATGAGTATTTTTTTCTTGATTCAAATGATTTTCCTTTTTATTCCTTGTGCATCTAATTTACCAATATATTCAAGCCAAAGTTGCTCATAATTTTTTGCTAAATGGTGTAAATATTCCCATGTAAAAAGTCCAGTATCATGCCCATCAGAAAATTTTATTTTAATTGCATAATTACCAACAGGGTTTATTTCTAAAATATTAATATTCTCTTTTCCAGTTTGAAGCACTGCTTGATTTGGACTATGTCCCTGAACCTCAGCCGAAGGAGAGTGAACTCTTAGCATTTCACAAGATAATTTACACTCAGTATCATCATCAAATTGTATTTCTAAGAGTCTTGATTTTTGATGAAGTTTAATTACTTTTGGGGTAGGTGTGTTTGCCATTAAATTTTAAGTTGTTTAAATGGCAAATTTTAGCAGAAAAGTTAACTATTTAAGTCTTGTACGTTAGATGATGTTATAAATATTTTAATTTTCTTCATTGCATTTTTCTCAATTTGCCTTATACGCTCAGCAGATACTTTATATTTTTTAGCAAGGTCATGAAGCGTCTCAGTTCTATCTTCCTTTAACCATCTTGCTTCAACAATTTCTCTACTTCTTGTATCTAATTTCATTAGTGCTTTTTTTAGATTTTTTGAGTTATTTGATTCAGTCTCTTTTTTTTCTATCTCTTCTGATGGTAAAAGAGCTGAATCTTTTAAATAAGCTATAGGACGGAACTGTTCTTCGTCTGAATCATCATTAGAGTAATCAATTGATGATTCTTTTCCATTGAAGCGGAATTCCATTTCACGTACATCTTCTTCTTTAACATTTAGTTCCTTAGCAATTGCTTTTATTTCTGTTAAACCAAGTGGTTGTAATGTCGATTTAAGACTTCTAAGATTAAAGAACAATTTTCTTTGTGCTTTAGTCGTTGCCATCTTTACTAAGCGCCAATTTCTAACTACATACTCCTGTATTTCAGCCTTAATCCAGAACATTGCATATGAAACTAATCTTACACCGCGATCTACATCAAACTTCTTGACTGCTTTCATTAATCCAATATTACCTTCTTGAACTAAATCTGATTGCGGAAGACCATACCCACTATAAGATCGGGCAATTTTCATCACAAGCTTAAGATGGGATAGAATAAGTTTTTTTGCAGCCTCTAAATCATTATTCTTTTTGAGGCGTATTCCGAGCTCGTATTCTTCTTCTTCGCTTAAGAACGGGATTTCTTGGATAGATTGTTGGTACAAAGTAAAGCTATCAGCATTGCTGAAAGAAGATAAAGATAAATAATTATTCATAGTAAGAACAAATTCCTCTTAAATTTTATGTATATATTAGCACTCTTTATTGTAGAGTGCTAGTTTACACTAAAATTTTCATTGAATACAAGGGTTTATTTAAATATTTCGAATTTTTTTATTGATTGATGAGCAGCAAAAAAGGAGGCCAAGCAACCAATTATCATTGCAATTAAAATAATGCTTAAATTTTGTTGCCACATTAAGTTTTTTAATATGAAGGTTCCGCCAAGCATCGCTTCTAAATTAATAGCGGCTTTATTAAATATCTCAATAGACAGTTTAAGAGTGAAAACAGTTATTAAGCCACCTCCTAGTCCGTATATTAGACCTGTATAAATAAAAGGTCTTTGTATAAAGCTATTAGTAGCCCCAATAAGTTTACTTACCTCTATTTCATCTTTATGAGTTAATGTTTGGAGACGAATTGTATTACCAATCACCACAATAAGAACTATAATTAGTATAGCTCCTAAGAAAGCTAAACCTATTTTTAATAGATATAAGATAGATCTTAATTTTTTAACCCAACCTGCATCGAAAAATATATTTTCTACACCATCAATGGTTTTTAAATTATCTATTAGGGCATTTATTTCTTTTTCATTAAAGGTATTCAATGAAATAAAAAATGCATCAGGAAGTGGGTTCTCTGATATGCCGGTACTCAATGGATTTAAATTTAATTTGGATTGTAATTTATCCCATGCAATTAGCTTACTCTCATAATGTGTCTTTTTAACTATTAACGTTTTATTTAGAGCAGATTGGATGAAATCTATTTGGTCTTGCTTAATTCCTTTTTTTAAAAAAAGACTTAACTCCGCATCATATGCAATATTATTTGATATTTGAGATACATTTTCTACAATCAATAAACCAGAACTAGGTAAAAATAATGTAACGCCTATAACTATGAACATCATAAGAGAAGAGCCAAAGTTAGAAATAATCCTAACTAAGGCTCTATTAAATGCTTGAAAATGGTTATGAAAGTAATTGAACATTGCTTAATTGGCCTTTTAGTTCTCCACCAATCAGATGTATATTTTTATGCTTAATAGGGGTGATTGGCAGCTCATGTGTTGAAATAATTACAGTTACACCAACTTGCTGAAAACTATAAAAAATATTCATGATTTCATCAGCATAATCTCTATCTAAATTACCAGTCGGCTCATCAGCTATTAATATAGAAGGTCGGGAAACAATAGCTCTAGCAATGGCAAGCCTTTGTTGCTCTCCCCCAGAAAGTGAAATTGGCATAATTTTCTCTTTTTTAAGTAGGCCAACTTTATCTAAGGCTGCACGAACTCTGCGATTGATATCAATTCCGTCAATATCATTTATAGCTAAAGGTAAAGAAACATTTTCAAAGCAGTTTCTATCATATAGTAATTTATGATCCTGGAAAATCATACCAAAGTGTCTTCTAAGATAGGGTACATCTCTAGAAGCAAGCTGCGATAAATTTTTATTTTCAAAAACTATAGTTCCTGAAGAAGGTTTTTCAACTGAAGAAATCAATTTAAGTAAAGTTGATTTTCCTGCTCCTGATGGTCCTGTTACAAATACAAGTTCAGCAGGTAAAATTTCTAATGTAATATTTTGCAAAGCATCCATATTTCCAGGATATCTTTTAAATACTTTTTCAAAATTTATCATTTAAACATTCCTTCTGCATATTCCTTTGCATTAAATTCTCTAAGATCATCTATTCCTTCTCCAACTCCAATAAATCTCATTGGAGTTGGAAATTCTTTTGCTATTGCTGCCAAAACTCCCCCTTTTGCTGTCCCATCAAGTTTCGTCATTATAAGACCAGTAACGCCTAAAGCCTCATTAAAAGTCTTGAGTTGAGTAATTGCGTTTTGACCAGTATTTGCATCTAAAACTAGCAATACTTCCTGCGGTGCTTCTAAATGACATTTAGTAATAACTCTTTTAATTTTTGTAATTTCGTCAATTAAATTTTTTTGTGTTGGCAGTCTTCCCGCAGTATCTGCGATAACAACATCGATATTTTTTGCTTTTGCTGAATTTACAGCATCAAAAATAACTGAGCTAGGATCTGCCGTAGCATGAGAAATTACAGTAACATTATTTCTTTCGCCCCAAACTGTAAGTTGTTCAGTTGCAGCAGCTCTGTAAGTATCTCCAGCAGCAATTAAAACAGTTTTTCCTTGATTATGTAAGAATTTAGTAAGTTTCCCAATAGTAGTTGTTTTTCCTGTGCCGTTTACGCCAACTACCATAATAACAAAAGGTAAATTACCTTCAATTTTAAGAGGAGATTCTATTTGTATTAAAATTTCAGAAATACATTTTTTTAAAATATTTTTTAATTCTGACTCCTCTTGGAGATTGTCTTCTTTAACTTTTAACCTAACTTGCTCTATTAACATTTCAGTTGCCTTTATCCCAACATCTGCAGTTAAAAGAATCATTTCAAGTTCTTCAAAAAAACTCTCATCAATTTTTTTATTAGTAAATAAATTTGTAAGTTGATTGCCTAAATTTTCTCTTGTTTTTGTTAACCCCTG